>NZ_JAWXXJ010000013.1:0-107569 GCF_034335085.1 Acutalibacter caecimuris
TGGAGAGGTATTGCCACTCGTTATGCCAAAACCTCGGATGCTTTTATCGCCGCGGTACACGTCCGTTGTATCGCCATTTGGGCTGCTATCCGTACTTAATTCGTGTAGACACTATCTAGAAGAAATCTATTATTTTAGGAGTGATTCTGCATGAAAAAACGACCCAATATCCTCTTCCTTTTTTCTGACCAGCAGCGGCATGATACGGTGAGTTGCTATGGGGAACCCTTAGGAGCCCACTTCAAGTTGACCCCCAACTTAGACCAGCTTGCGGCCGAAGGTACCCGGTTCGACAATGCCATGACCTGCCAGCCAGTATGTGGCCCGGCCCGGGCTTGTATACAGACAGGGAAACTTCCCTCCCTTTTGGGATGCCAAGTCAATGACCGTATGCTTCCCTTAAGTGAAAAGGGCATTGCCCATTTTTTTAACGAGGCCGGATATGAAACCGCCTATGTGGGCAAATGGCATCTGGCTTCCCACCACTCCTTAGAAGGAGGGCCGGATAGTGTTGACTATGAAACCACTGCCATACCACCCATTTACAGAGGGGGATACAAGGACTTTTGGGTGGCAGCGGATATTCTAGAGTTTACTTCTCATGGTTATGGGGGCTATATGTATGATGGAGATGGGGTAAAGAGGGAGTTTACCCACTACCGGGCCGATGCCACCACCGATTTTGCCCTGGAGTACCTACGCAAGGAGAAAACAGCCCCTTTCTTCCTATTCGTTTCCTATATTGAGCCGCACCACCAAAACGACCGCCGGTGCTTTGAGGGACCAGAGGGCAGTAGAGAACGGTTCAGTGACTTCCCAATACCTGGCGATCTGGAGGGAACAGCGGGGGATTGGCGAGAGCAGATGCCCGACTATTTAGGCCAATGCCAGAGCCTGGACGAGAATGTAGGGCGCATAGTGGAAGAACTGAAACGGCAGGGGGTGTATGAGGACACTATCATCCTGTATACCTCTGACCACGGCTGTCATTTTTGTACACGTAACGGCGAATATAAGCGTGCCTGCCAGGATAATAGCATCCATGTGCCGTTTATAGCAAGGGGCGGCGTGTTCAACGGCGGCCATGAAGTTAAGGAACTTACAAGCTTGCTGGATATTGCGCCAACCCTTCTGGAGGCAGGGGGAATCCAGGTTCCAGCCTATATGCATGGTGTACCCATGCAGCAACTGCTCACCCAGCCAGGCGTGCCTACCCATCAGGAAGTCTTTATCCAGATAAGCGAAAGCTGTGTAGGCCGGGCCTTGCGTACTCCGCGTTGGACCTACTGCATAGAGGCTCCAGAGGGTACGAACCCGTTGCTGGCAAGTTCACCGCTGTATGAGGAGCGCTACCTCTATAACTTGGAGGAGGATCCCTACCAGCGGGTAAATTTGGTCGCGGATCCGAAACATCAGTCAGCGCGGGAGTTTCTGCGGGCAAGGATGTTGGAACTCATCTGCCAGGAGGAAGGGCTACGTCCAGAAATCCGTCCGGCCCTTTCTTGAAAGGAGAGGCCTATGAAAATTGTTCGCTTTCATCCCACAACTGATACGGAGGCTAGCGTAGTGGGCTATCTGCACAGCCCTATGGGGGAGATGGAACAGCAGAGAGAGCGGTTCCCGGCCATAATTATTTGTCCGGGAGGAGGGTACCAGTGGATTGCTGACCGGGTGTCTGATCCGGTGGCCCTTCCCTTTTTTGCTAGGGGCTATCAGACCTTCATACTTAGTTATTCAGTAGGGGAGAATGCCCGGGGATTGCGCCCGTTAAGAGAACTGGCGGAAACAGTGCGGGCCCTACGGGATAATTCGGTGTGGCAGGTGGATCCGGGGAAGGTTGCGCTATGCGGGTTTTCCGCAGGAGGGCATCTTGCGGCATCCCTGGCAACGCTATGGGATTCCCCGGCGATCCAGGGACACTTGGAAATCCAAGACGACTGTTATCGTCCCAATGCCCTATTGCTAGGGTACCCAGTCATCACTGCCGAGGAGTTTGGCCATGTTCCGTCCATAGAAACTGTCAGCGGTTGCAAAAAAGGTGAGCCCGGATACGAGTTTTTCTCTATGGAACAGCACGTTACCTCCAAAACCTGTCCTACATTCCTCTGGCATACCGCTGCTGATGAGTTAGTTCCTGCAGAGAACAGCCTGCGCTTTGCTGAGGCTCTTCAGCAGGCGGGAGTGCCCTACGAACTACATATCTTCCCTAATGGCGGCCATGGTGCATCTGTATGTACCCAGGAGGTGGGACACTTAGACCCTCATACAGGGCAGTGGCTGGGATTGGCGCTTAACTGGCTAGACAGGGAATTTGGATTCAGGCAGTAGAAGGGGAGAAAAAGCCCAAGGGGAAGAACGCAGCGGGCGGCAAAGAGAGATTGTAAGAAAAGAGAGGAAGTGGCAAAAAGTTAGCATACAAAACCTCTCTTCTGAAATTTTGAAATAGGGATTGCCAGGTAGGACGGTGTGCGTCACGTCATCAACCTGAAATGTACAGGTGCTTTGTCTATCCTTCGATATAAAAAGGTTTATAACTGTGCTGCTATCGACCTGTTTACCTGGAAAGCAGTTGCCTAATAAATTGGGGGAAACTAACAGTACCCAAATGAGTCAAGAGCGCTTTCCACACGGTATACGGAAACTGAAAACAGGAGAGCCTTCGGTATTCTATATCGACCGCGGTATGATATACTTGGAGAAAGCATTTTGTGCTTAACTTAAGAATTGTTGGGAGTTACCCAATCGTTTTCAAGAGCCCATGTTCCATATAATAACTCCGTAACTGAGGAATTCTTCTTCAACCTAAAAGAGGGAGAACTCTACGGAACAAAATGCCGCTCTGGAAATGGTTGCAGGGTGGCAGTAGGCCATTACATGGCTTTCTATAAACGAACTGTGGCCCTATATTGTCAACCGACACTAGACACCTGATCAAAATGAACTTGTTTTTTCAGGAATCATATGGGGGCAAGTGAAAATTCTGATTAGAACATAGAAGATTGATGTTGGACAGTGCTTTTTTACAGCCATTTTGGACTTTTGGGACGTATATGTCCAAGTCAATAGAATGAAGTGCATACTCAGAACTCCATAGAGAGCCTGAAGAAAAGAAAATCACCTATTGTTGTCCAAACCCTGAGGTTTCAGATTGCAGTAGGTGATTTACTTAATTACAAAACCGTCTGCTTGCGGGTAAAAAAATTCGCGCACCCATCCATGTGGGTGCGCGAATTAGGATCAGCATTACGCTGGTGCCGCCGACCGGGCTTGAACCGGTACAGTATTTCTACCGAGGGATTTTAAGTCCCTTGTGTCTGCCAATTCCACCACGGCGGCTTATTTAAGGTTATTTTAGCATGAATAAATGTAAAAATCAAGAGTGCTGCTTTTTTGTAAAAAAATATGGAAATATTTTCAGAAAATATTTGCTTTCGAAGATGAAATATAGTATACTGTAACAGAAGGGGTGCGCCCCAATTTTTTCTAAGGAGTATGCGCTATGTATTATCTGGGAATTGACCTTGGCGGCACCAATATCGCCGTCGGAATTGTGGACGAGGACTGCAAAATCGTGGCAAAGGCCAACTCATCTACCGCGACCGAGAACGCGGAGCAGATTGCCGACGCTATGGCGGCCACAGCCCGCCAGGCGCTGGAAAAGGCTGGTATCACCCTGGCAGATGTACCTTGGGTCGGCCTGGGCTCTCCCGGCACCATTAACAAGGCCACGGGCATCATTGAGTATGCCAACAACCTGCCCTTCCTGAACACCCCCATGCAGAAGATGCTTTCGGAGCGCCTGGATGGTAAGCCTGTGTATATGGAGAATGACGCCAATGCAGCGGCCTTTGGTGAGTACATGGCCGGCGCGCTGAAGGGTGCCCAGGTGGCAATGGCCATTACCTTAGGCACCGGCGTAGGTGGCGGTATTATCATCGACGGTAAAATCTTCTCTGGTAGCAACTTTGCGGGAGCGGAGTTGGGCCATACGGTAATTGTGGAGGATGGTTGGCCCTGCACCTGTGGCCGGTTGGGCTGCTGGGAAGCCTATGCCTCTGCCACAGGGCTGATTAAAGCCACAAAACTACATATGGATGAGGCGCCTAAGGATGCCCCCCTGTGGACCATTGTGGGTGGGGATATTGACAAGGTGAACGGCCGCACAGCCTTTGACGCCATGCGCCAGGGTGACCCGGTCGGCCAGAAGATCGTAGATGAGTATGTAAAGCATTTGAGTGTGGGCCTGATCAACATGATCAACATTTTCCAGCCCAACATTCTGTGTGTAGGCGGCGGCGTGGGCAACGAGGGTGAGAACTTGCTGGCCCCTGTGCGGGTCATCGTGGAGAAGGAGCAGTACGGCCACAACCCCAACGCGGCTACTAAGATCTGCAAGGCACAGTTGGGCAATGATGCGGGCATTATTGGCGCTGCGATGCTGGGTAAGGAAGGCTGAGTTATGGCGGTTGAGAGCAAACACTTTGGAAACCTGCCTGGCGGACGGGCGGTACACGCCTATACCCTGCGTAATAAAAACGGCATGGAGGTCATTGTGTCCGATTATGGTTGCCGCGTGTTGCACCTGATGGTAAAAGACCGGGACGGTGTGCCTGGTGA
This sequence comes from Acutalibacter caecimuris, assembly GCF_034335085.1. Classification (NCBI taxonomy): domain Bacteria; kingdom Bacillati; phylum Bacillota; class Clostridia; order Eubacteriales; family Acutalibacteraceae; genus Acutalibacter; species Acutalibacter caecimuris. The sequence goes on from NZ_JAWXXJ010000013.1 coordinate 4,618, forward strand.
TGTGGTGCTAGGCCACCGGTCGTTGGAGGAATACTTCGGCAAGAACTATCAAGGGGCTGCGATTGGCCGGTTTGGGAACCGTATTGGCGGGGCTAGCTTTACCGTAGACGGTCAGGATTGTATGCTTGCCAAAAATGATGGGGAAAACTCTTTGCATGGTGGACCGGGCGGTTTCCATCAGGCCCTATGGGCTGCTAACTGCCAGGAGGATGAAGTGGTCTTTACCTTGGAGAGCCCGGACGGGGAGGAGGGTTTCCCCGGTGCGGTGCAGGTGTCTATTACCTATGCGCTGACAGAAGATGACATCTTGGCCATTACCTACCGGGCGAAAAGTGACAAGAAAACCCCCTTTAATCCCACGAACCACAGCTTTTTCAACCTTTCTGGCAACCCGGACAAGGATGTACTTGGTACCACGTTGACCATTAACGCCCAACGGGTTACGGCGGTCAGTGATGATCTTATTCCAACTGGTGCATTTATCCAAGTGGCCGGCGGACCACTGGATTTCCTCAGCCCCAAGCCTCTGGGGCAGGATATGTTTGCCCAGGATCATCTGATCCAGCTTTGCGGTGGGTTTGACCACAATTTCTGTGCCGACGGGTTTGGCTACCGCAAGATCGCAGAAGCCCATGAGCCGGAAAGCGGCCGTACCATGGAGGTATTTACCGATATGCCCGGCGTGCAGCTATACACCTTTAATAAGCCTGAGGAAGGGCTGACCGGTAAAAATGGGCGGCCTATGATGCCGCATACAGCTTTCTGCCTGGAAACACAATTCTACCCGGATTCCGTGCATCACCAGCACTTCCCGGGTGGTTGGCTGGAAAAGGATACGGAGTTTGTAAGCAAAACGGCCTATAAGTTTTCTGTAAAATAATTCAAAAGGGGCGTGGAGCGCTGAAAGCGCCCGCCCCTTTGCTTATATGGGGTGATGTAAATGAAGATGGAAAAATCCTGTGGGGCCATTGTGTGCAGGGAGAAGGAAGGCCTGCCGCAGGTATTGGTCATCCGCCATAGGAATGGGGGGCATTGGGGGTTTCCAAAGGGCCATGTAGAGGGTAACGAAACAGAGGAAGAAACGGCTAAAAGGGAAATCCGGGAAGAAACTGGGATGAAAGCCAGGATCGATACGGGGTTCCGCAAGGTGATTACCTACTCTCCTAAACCTCAGGTAATGAAGGATGTAGTTTTTTTTGCAGCTTCCTTAAACGGTGGCAATCTGGAACGCCAGGAGGCCGAGGTGGAGGAAGCACGTTGGGCCACCCTGGGCGAGGCCCTGGAACTGCTGACCTATGAAACGGAACGTGCGGTCTTGCGGGCATTTATTATCTATTACGAAAACAGGGGGTAAAAAGCCAGCATATAGGCTTACCGTCGTGGGCGCTGAAAAGGCCCACGGCGGTTTTTTGTTTCCTCCCCTTGTAAAAGACAAATAACCCCTAAAGCCAGCCCAAGTCCCCATGCAGCCCGGTGAAGGAACGCCAGTATGATGAAAACAATCCAGAAGTCCATGCAGCTAATCTCCTTTTCTTTTTGTTGAGTATACAACATTTGTGTTCATTTGTCAACATATGTATTCATAAGGCGTTGATGGGTATACTACACTCTTAAGATAGAGAGAAGAGGAGGGGATTTGCCTGTTATGAGCACAGCACAGTTGGATCCGCGGCTGGTAGGGCAAGTGATTGCCCGGTTCCGCCGCAGGAAAGGCCTAACCCAAGAGGTGCTGAGCGGGTTGGCGGACATTGGCCGTACGCATTTAAGTGCCATAGAAAACGGTGAGCGCAAGCCAACTCTGGAAACGCTCTATCGGATTAGCGGCGCATTGGGGGTGTCTATGTCTGCTATTGTGGCTGAAATTGAGAAAGAGATCGGGGAATAACCCTGATCTCTTTTTTTCTTTGATAGAATTTTTCTGCCACCCATAAACCGACAGAATCAAGCCCTGTGCCAGTCCTATAATGAAAGGGCGCGGAAAAACTGGTGGAGAGCGTTAGGGAGGAGCCGCATGACTGTTTATGCTGACGTGCTGGTGATTGTCAATCTCTATGTGGATTTCCTTTTGCTGCATTGTGTGCGGGGGTTCCTACGGCTGAAAACCGGGAACGGCAGGCTGATACTGGGGGCCTTGGCAGGGGCGGTTTGCGCGTTGGTGGGACTTCTGCCTATGCCGCGATGGATGGGGCCTTTAGCAGGTGGGCTTTGTGCTTTGGCTGCTGCCGCCGCTGCCTTTGCGCCGGTGCGTTTCCGATTGTTTGTACGTTGTTGGCTGTGTACCTGGCTGTTTTCTTTCCTATTGGCGGGGTTCCTGCTGTTCCTTATGCAGTTTGCCCCGCCCGGCTATATGGCGGTGGTAGGTGGGGCGGTCTACTTAAGCCTTTCTTTGCCACTGCTGTTTGTGTCCACCTGCCTGGCTTACTTGGGGTTTTGGCTATTTCGTCGGGTATTCCCCAGGGAATCATCAGCCCCTTTATGCCGGTTACGGGTAGAATACCAAGGGAAAAGTACCGAGTTATTTGCCAAGGCCGATACCGGTAATGCCTTGCGGGAGCCTTTTTCAGGCTTGCCGGTGATCGTCTGCCAAGCTGCGCCGTTAAAGGGTTTGGCTCCCCAGGCAGCCCTCCAAATGTTAGGGGCGGATACATCTTCAGCCGGGCTTGATGGCTATGAGGGGCTGCGGCTGATTCCCTTTGAAAGCGTGGGGGGCAAAGGATTGTTACCCGCCTTTAAGCCGGAAAAGGTCATACAGTCCAAAACGGGCCGGCAGCTAGAATGTTGGCTTGCTCTGACACAGACGCCCCTTTCTGCGGGACAGTTTTCGGCGCTATATAACCCGGATTTGTTTCCCGAATAAATCCACGAAGGAGGTCTTTTCCTATGTTGACAACAACCCTTTCCTCAATGATCCTCTGGGGGAGAATCCTGTTGCGCCGGCTGTTCCCCTTTTGGGGCGCAGAGCCGTGCCACTATATCAACGGCCCGGATACCTTGCCGCCACCGCTTACCAAAGAGGAGGAGGCCAGGGTTATGGAGGACATACGCAATGATGTGCCTGGGGCGCGGGAACCATTGATCACCCACAATTTGCGGCTGGTGGTGTACATAGCGAAAAAGTTTGAGAGCCCGGGGGCCGGGGTAGAGGATTTGATCTCTATTGGCACAATCGGGTTGATCAAGGCAGTGAACACGTTCCGGGTAGAGAAGAATATCAAGTTGGCTACTTATGCCTCCCGGTGCATTGAAAATGAAATTTTAATGCATCTGCGTAAAAGTTCCCAGCTACGTAACGAAGTTTCCATTGATGACCCCCTGAATGTGGACTGGGACGGCAACGAATTGTTACTCTCGGATCTCCTTGGCAGCGAGCCTGACGCGGTGAACCGTGACATCGAGCAGGAGGCGGAACGGGATATGCTGCTTAATGCGGTGAGCAGGCTGCCGCTTAGAGAGCAGAAGATCATGACGTTGCGCTTTGGGCTAGCATCTACCAGAGAGCACACCCAGAAGGAAGTGGCGGATGAGTTGGGGATTTCACAGTCCTACATATCCAGGTTGGAGAAACGGATTATCACCCGGCTACGGAAGGATTTGGAGAAAGCAGGATGAACCAAAAACAAAAAAGCGCCCCCACATAGCCGCCAAAGGCTTGTGGGGGCGCTGAATGTTGCTGTAGGTATTACACTCTGCTGGCCTGCCTATAATGACTTTAAGGCTTAGAAATGATAGGTGCCGGCACTTAAGGTTGCCTCCCTGCCGTCGGGTAGGGACAGCCGGGCAGTACAGTCAAAGGGGATCGTGACAGTGTAGTGGAGTGTTTCGCCGTCATACCGCCAGCTTACCTCATAGAAACCGGACGCCGTGTGCATGGACATTTTTGCACTGCGGATACGGGGGTCTGGCATTGGCCGTATAATGGCACGCTTATAACCGGGTGCATCCTCCACTGGGTTGAAACCGCACATATTCCGATACATCCAGTCCACAATAGATCCATAGGCGTAGTGGTTCAGGCTATTCATACCCATGCCGCTAATGGAGCCGTCCGGCAGTAGGGAATTCCAGCGCTCCCACACGGTGGTGGCTCCTAGCTTGACCTCGTTGAGCCAACTGGGGTAGTCGTCATTTAGGAAGAGGGTATAGGCCACGTCATTGGCCCCATTGTCCGAGAGGGCTCGGCATAAGAAGGGGGTGCCACAGAACCCGGTATCCAGGTGCCAGTTTTTGGCCTTGAGGCGGTCCTTTAACTGTTCCATGACCCGGTCTTTACAACCCTGGGGATAGAGGCCAAAAAACAAGCTGAGCACACAGGCGGTCTGGGTACCCTCAATTTTAAAGCTGCCGTCCGCGTGGAAGTATTCGCCCACAATGGCGGTGCGGATTTTTTCATGTAGAGCGGTATAGTCTGCCGCATCCTTTTCGTAGCCCAGGGCTTTAGCAGCCTTTGCGGTCAGCAGTGTGGAGTAAAAATAGAAACAACTGGCAGTGTATTGCAGGTCAGTGGCACCGAAGGGATTTTCCGCATCTTTAGGGTCGGGCTTGTCCAGGGCCAGCCAATCGCCTAGCTGATTACCACGCAACCATAGGCCCCGGTTACCGTCCAGTTGATCGTCTTGCCGGATGCGTTCTACCCAGGCTTTCATCACCGGGTACTCTGCCCGCAGAAGGGCCAGGTCGCCGTAATTCTCATACACAGCCCAGGGCATCATGGTGGCTACATCGCTCCAGATGGCACAGCCCTTGTGATTGTTCTTCTCAAAAGAGATATTGTCTGCCAGAACTCCTTTCAGGAATTCCTCCCGTTCGCCGGCAGGGCGGGCCTCCATAGCCGCCCGCAGAGCAGGATATTTGGCTAAAGCAGCGGCAAGCCCTTCGGTATCTTCCGGTTTCAGGCGGACAAAATCAGCCGGGTCAATGTCAAACTCGAAAGTCCGCTCTTCGGCTGCCTTAGGCGCGGGCACGTATACCGGCACTGCCCCCTTGTGATAGATCTGTTCCGCCCGCACATTCTCCATAAAATGGTGGAAGAAAGCAGGCATATAGATATTTTTGCAGGCAGTAGCGCTGATAATGGCCGCATCGCCTGTCCAGCCCAAGCGCTCATCCCGCTGGGGACAGTCGGTGGGGAGATCCAGGAAGTTGTCAAACTGCCCCCACAAAGCATTATGGAACAGTTGGTTTACCCGCACATTGTCTGTTTCAATGTGGCCAATGGGGTCTATGTCCGAGCGGATATGGCAGGCGGTGAAGTCACCGGGGTTTAGTGTTTCCAGACCCTCTACCATTACATAGCGGAACCCATAGAAGGTAAAACGGGGACGTACCCGCCGGGGCTTGCCATCAGAAATATATATGTACTTGGCCTTGGCAGAGCGCAAATTGTCCCGGTAGAAGCAACCCTGCTGCATGACCTCGCCGTAGCTGAGTTTTACCGTCCGCCCAGCAGGAACATCCACATTAAACTCTACCCAACCGGTCATATTCTGTCCAAAATCCAGCACCGTTTCCCCCTTCGGGGTGTGGATGACCTCCATAGGGGCAAACTCTTTTTTCTTCACAATCTTTGGCCCACGGCGGGGAACCAGAGGTGTCTGCTCCACCCGCTCTATTGCCGGGTGGGCGCTGGCTGTACAGCCAGGGGCGGACCATCCGGGGACGAGCCGGTTGGCGTCAAAGTGTTCGCCATCGTATATGTTGCTGAAAGTAACAGGGGAAGGGTAGCTTTTCCAACTGTTATCGGAACATATCATCGTTTCGCTGCCGTCTTTTGCGGTGATATGCAGTTCACAGATGGCTTGCATGGTATCGCCATATAGGTCATGGTAGCGGCTAAACACAATGTCGCCTTTATACCAGCCAGGGCCAAGCGCCAGCCCGATCACGTTCTGGCCGGCCTGTAGCAGGCTGGTCACATCAAAGGTCTGGTATTCCAGCGCAAAATCATAGCAGTGGTAGCCAGGCAGCAGGTATTCGTCCCCTGCCTTTTGGCCATTGATTTCTAGTTCATAGATGCCAAGGCCGCACACATAAGCCCTGGCGCTGGCAACCTCCCCAGCAAAGGTGAATTCTTTTGCCAACAGGGGCTGGGTTTCTTTGTCGGTGAACCCCCCGGAGATCCAACGGGCCTGCCAGGGTTCATCCTGTTTGGCGGTTTCAAACCAGGAACAAGCGCTGGCGCAGTCACCACCATCGCCCCATACGGTAACAGTCCAGTCATATCGGGTACGGGGGGCCAGGGGAATAGGGACCTCAAAGCCCAGGGAGGAGATATCTGCCCGTTTGCCACTGTCAAAAACCGTGTTGCCGCCTGTGGCAACAGTGATCTGTGCGGCGGCCTGTTTTTTGTCGATGGTATTCCCTGCGACCCAGGAGAATACCGGGTGTTCCATAGCAAGCCCTAACGGGTTAACAATGTGATTGGTGCGTAAATGGGTTAGTTTCACCTTTATCGTCCTTTCATTTTTAAATATGCCGGGCGGACTGTGTAAGTTACCTGTGAGATAGTGTTGAATGGGCAAATTGAGCAGGGAAAGCGGCGGGGTGTGCTGGAGTTTTCCTGTGCTACCTGCATTATACACCAAAACCATGCGGAATGGTAGGGGGATTTTGAAAAAACTACCAACTGAATTTGTAACAACCCAATGTAAAAAGGCAAACCGCTTAATTTTTGGCGGCTTACCTTTTTGGTACAGGGCGATTACAGCTTAAAGTCTTCCGGGTTGAAGGGGTTGGGTTTAAAGGTAGGGGCAGGGCGTGGATCCCGAAGGAGCGGGTCATACAGGTATTTGGGGCAGCCCCCCTCTGCACCGGGCGTACGGCCCAGGGTACAGACAGGGGAATCTCCGGGCTGGCCGTTATAGCTACAATAAGAGCAGTCTGGCGGTACCGAACCGCCGAAAGGCAGGGCCTGTTTCTTCTTAAACATATGCATCACCAAGATGATTATACCCGAAAAACCGATGGATTGCAAGGGAACATTAGGGATGTGGGATACCTATCTGGCAAGAGTAAGCGGCGTTTATCCCCGCTGCTTTTTCTCCGGCGAAAATACACGTAGGTTTGTTGCCTGATATAGCCGGTTTGTGTATGCAATTTTCATTTTCTCTCTTTACTAATCGCCCAAAGTCCATTATAATAAAGTAAGCAAGAAAAATCTGCCGGAAAGGTGTTGAGGGAACAGATGCTGACAGATATTGAGATCGCCCAGAGCGCAAAACTGAAACCCATTAAGGAGATTGGCGAATCCCTGGGGCTGTTGGAGGAAGAGTTGGAGTTTTATGGGAGATACAAGGCCAAGGTCAATGCCGCAGCCTTTGAGCGCCTATCTCAGAAACCCAATGGAAAGCTGATATTGGTCACAGCTATAAACCCAACCCCCGCCGGGGAGGGCAAGACCACAACAACTGCTGGGCTAGGCCAGGCAATGGCGAAGATCGGCAAAAACACCATCATCGCCTTGCGGGAGCCCTCTCTTGGGCCGGTATTTGGCATTAAGGGCGGTGCAGCCGGCGGCGGCTACGCCCAGGTGCTGCCTATGGAGGACATCAACCTGCATTTTACCGGGGATATGCACGCCATTACCAGCGCCAATAACCTGTGTTGCGCCATGCTGGACAACCATATGCAGCAGGGCAACCCCTTGGGTATCGATCCCCGGCGCATCCTGATCAAGCGCTGCTTGGATATGAACGACCGGGCCCTGCGCAATGTAATTGTGGGGCTGGGTGGGAAGATCAACGGCGTACCCAGAGAGGATAATTTCATCATCACCGTGGCTAGCGAGGTCATGGCGATTTTGTGCTTGGCAAAAGATATGCCTGACTTGAAAAAGCGTTTAGGGGATATCCTGATTGCCTATAATTATGAGGGCCAGCCGGTCTATGCCCGGAATATCAAAGCGGAGGGGGCCATGGCTGCCCTGCTGCGGGACGCCATCGACCCCAACCTGGTGCAGACCTTGGAGGGCACCCCGGCCATTATGCACGGCGGGCCTTTTGCCAATATAGCCCACGGGTGTAACTCGGTGCGGGCTACCCGGCTGGCTTTAAAACTGGCTGATTACTGTATTACGGAGGCTGGTTTTGGCTCCGACCTGGGGGCCGAGAAGTTTATGGACATCAAGTGCCGCATGGCAGGTCTGGCCCCTGATTGTGTAGTGGTGGTGGCTACAGTACGGGCCCTCAAGTACAATGGCGGCGTAGCAAAGGCAGATTTGGCCGCTGAAAACGTAGAGGCCCTTCGTAAAGGCTCCGTGAACCTAAAGGCCCATGTGGAGAATATGCGCAAGTACGGTGTGCCTGTGGTGGTAGCCATCAACCGTTTTGGCACGGATACAGACGCGGAGTTGCAGGTCATTGATGACTGCTGCAAGGAGTTGGGCGTCAGCTATGCCCTGTCCGAGGTGTTCGGCAAGGGGGGAGAGGGCGGCACTGCCCTGGCGGAAACCGTGTGCCAGGTGATCAGCGAGAATGCCGGCCAAGCCTGTTTTGCGCCCATCTATCCTGACGAGACCCCGGTGGAAGAGAAGATCGAAACAGTCGCAAAAACCATCTACGGTGCGGATGGCGTTACATTTACCAACCAGGCGCGTAAGTCGCTAAAGGAGATCAAGGACCTGGGCGGCGATAAGATGCCTGTCTGTATCGCCAAAACCCAGTACTCCCTTTCTGACGACCCGGCACTGCTGGGGCGGCCCAGCGGCTTTACCATTACCATCCGTGACCTTAAACTTTCTTCCGGGGCAGGCTTTGTGGTGGCCTACGCTGGGGACATCATGACCATGCCCGGCCTGCCCAAGGTGCCTGCCGCAGAGAAGATCGACGTGGACGGCCAGTCGGTGATTCATGGGCTGTTCTGAAAAGGCGCTGACCTTTACAACCCACTCTCCTCAGGAAACAGCCGCCCTGGCCCGGCGGCTGGGAGAGCAGTTGGTAGGCGGGGAAGTGATCGCCTTTACAGGTGGAATGGGTGCGGGAAAGACTGCTTTTACCCGCGGGTTGGCCATAGGCTTGGGGGCCGGGGATGTTGCCAGTAGCCCAACGTTTGCTATTGTTAATGAATACCCTGGCCGGCTTACCCTGGAACATTTCGATATGTACCGCATAGAGAGTTGGGAAGACCTGTACTCCACAGGGTTTTTTGATTACCTGGACACGGAGCGGGTGTTGGCGATTGAGTGGAGCGAAAACATTGAGGCGGCCTTGCCGGAGCAGGTTGTCCGGGTGGACATCCGTCCCGGCAAGGGGGAGGACGAACGGGTTATTACCATTACGGGCTGGAAGGGGGCGTTGTGATATGCTGGTTTTAGGGATAGAATCCTCGGCAGGGCCGGCCTCGGCGGCGGTAGTGCGGGATGGGAAACTGCTGGGGGAGTTCTTTGTGAACACCAAGCAGACCCATAGCCAGACGCTGCTGCCTATGGTAGAGGCGTTGCTTTCCAGCCTGGATATTGCCTGTGGGGACATAGAGCGCATTGCCGTGGCCAACGGGCCGGGCTCTTTTACAGGGGTGCGGATTGGTGTGGCTTGTGTAAAGGGAATTGCCTTGCCGAATCAGACGCCATGTTGTGGCATATCTACTTTGGAGGCGATTGCTTATGGCGGGCTGGCCAGTCAGGGAACGATCCTTTGCGCAGTGATGGACGCCCGATGTGGGCAGGTGTATAATGCCCTGTTCGAGGCTGGGGACGGTGGCCTTGTACGGCTAACGGAGGATCGGGCCATTTCCATGGAGGCGTTGGGGCAGGAGTGCCGGCAGTACGGGCAGCGGCTGATCTTGCTGGGGGATGGGGCAGCTTTGTGCCACAGGGAGTTTGCTGATTGGGGCGCGCAGTTGGCCCCGGAGAGCATACGTTTTCAGCGGGCAGCCAGCGTGGCCCTGTTGGCGCAGGGGAAACAGACGGTTTGTCCGGGGAAACTTTTGCCTACCTATCTGCGGATGCCCCAGGCGGAACGGGAATTAAAAGCAAGACGGGAACGGGACGGCGCTTAGCGGCCGGACATTGGTTTCACTATTGGGAAAGGAAGTTGTGCAGATATGAAATTAGCGATTGGCTGTGACCACGGTGGATTTGAGGTTGCACAGGCTCTACGGGAATATTTAAAAGAGCAGGGTATTGCGTACCAGGACTTTGGTACGGACAGTACAGAATCGGTAGATTACCCTCTTTTTGCTGTAAAGGTTGCCCGCGCCGTGGCAGGGGGCGAGGTTGATTTTGGTGTGCTGGTTTGCTCTACGGGTATCGGCATTTCTATGGCCGCCAATAAAGTGAAAGGGGTGCGGGCTGCAGTTTGCTGTAATGAACTTTGTGCCCGGCTGACCCGCAACGACAACAATGCCAACGTATTGTGTATGGGTGGTAAGATGGTAGATTGCGGCACCGCCGTAAAGATATTGGACACTTTTATCCATACCGGGTTTGAGGGCGGACGGCACGCCCGCCGGGTGGAGCAGATTGGGAAAATAGAAAACGGGGAACTTTAAGGGGAGGATATCATGAAAAGCTATGAGAATGTTTTTGTTATGGATCACCCGCTGATCCAACACAAGCTGACCTTTTTGCGCAGTGTTGAAACCGGCACCAAAGAGTTCCGGGAGCTGGTTAGCGAGATTGCGAATTTGATGTGCTATGAGGCCACCCGTGATCTGCCCTTGATGGATGTAGAAACTGTGACCCCCATGCAAAAGACCATAACCAAAGTGATCGCAGGCCGTAAGCTGGCCTTTGTGCCAATCCTCCGGGCGGGGCTGGGCATGGTAGAGGGGATGCTCAAGCTGGTGCCTTCGGCGAAGGTAGGGCATATTGGCCTGTACCGGGATCATGATACGCTGAAACCCGTGGAATACTATAACAAACTGCCCCAGGATATTACCGAGCGGGACGTGATCGTGCTGGATCCTATGCTGGCTACCGGCGGTTCGGCCATGGATGCCATTACTATTGTGAAACGCAGCCAACCCAAGAGCATCAAGTTCCTGTGTGTGATTGCCGCGCCGGAGGGCATAGAGGCACTTACCAAAGCGCATCCAGATGTGCAGGTTTATTGTGCGGCGGTAGACGAAAAACTCAATGAGAACGGCTACATCCTTCCGGGCTTGGGTGACGCTGGGGATAGGATTTTCGGCACGATCTGAGAGGGCTTTCCTTTTTTAGAAAGCTATGATATAATATGTACACGGCCGGAAAGTATACGGCCGTGTACAAGCGTTTGGCAGGGCTTGCTGCGTAAGGAGCCACTTTATTGCCGTACCTGCTGGGTACCGATGTTTTACTAAATTGAGGGTAATCCTAAAAGGGGCTTGGTGCCCTTTTAGCCAAAGCCCTAAGGGAGCGTTTCCATGAGTGAGATCAAGACCTGTAAAATTAGCGATGCTGTGACCCTTCACAGCTATATTGACCCAAGGTTTAAAACCATGCGCCTGGCAGTGAACCTGTTGGTACCCATTACCCGCCAACGGGCTGCACAGTATGCGCTGTTGCCATCGCTGGTCAGCCGTGCCACACGGGAATACCCGGATTACACCGCGTTAAGCGCGCGCCTTGCTGGGCTTTATGGTGCCTCGTTGGGTTCCGGGGTGCAGAAAATTGGGGATCACCAGGTACTGGGCCTGTCAGTGGGAGGGATTGCCAGCCGCTACGCCTTTGACGGCGAGGATATGTTTGCCCAACTTACCGGGCTGCTGTTTAGCGTGCTATTCGACCCTCTGAAGGATAGCGGCGGGTTGTTCCCGGAGGACGGGTTCTCCCAGGAAAAACGCCAGCAGTTGGAACAGAAGGATGCAGATTTCAGCGATAAGATGATCTATGCCCACCAGCGTTGCCATGAGCTGCTGTTTGAGGGCAGCCCCGCCGGCGTGAACCGCCTAGGGAGCCGGGAGGACATTGAGGCCCTGACCCGGCAAGGGTTGACCCCGGCTTGGGACGAGCTGCTGCGGGAGGCCAGGTTTGAGATATTCGCCTTGGGCGACTGCCGGCCGGATGTGGATTTGCTGCGGGAAAGGTTTGCCCCACTGGGCAGTTACCGTAAGCTGGGGGCAGTGGCTTATACCCAACCCCAGGAGGTGCGCAGGGTAACAGAGGAACAGCCAGTGGCCCAGTCTAAGTTGAGCATAGCCTTCCGGGTGCAGGCCTCTCCGAAGGATCGGCTACTGTATAACCTGATGGCTGCTGTATTAGGGGGCTCGCCCAGTTCCAAGCTGTTTTTGAATGTGCGGGAAAAACAAAGCCTGTGCTATTATTGTAACTCCATGTACACCTGGGCTGGCGGAGCCATGTTTATTGAAAGCGGCGTAGAAACCGCCCGGCTGGAACAGGCCGAACAGGCTATTATGGAACAGGTTGCCGCTATGCAGAGGGGAGAGATCACCCAAGAAGAACTGCGGCATACCCAGTTGTATCTGTGCAATAGCCTGCGGGCGGTAGGGGACTCCCTCCATCGTGTGGAGGACTGGTATCTGGGCCGCACCTTTGATGAAGAGGGGCTGTCGCCGGCCTGGGCCGTAGATCGGCTAATGCAATACACGGTAAACGATGTGGTAGAAGCCGCAAACAGGCTGCAACCGGCCGTGGTCTATACCTTGAAAGGAGGTGCCGGCTGATGGAGTTACAAAAAATTGAGAGCAAACGGACAGGGGATTACTATTTCAAGGGGCGCCATGCCTCTGGGCTGGCAGTTTACCTATATCCAAAAGAAAACAGCAGCAGTACCCATGCTATGTTTGGTACCCGGTACGGCTCCATGGACAACTGTTTCCAACGCAGTGATGAATCTTCCCCGGAAACGGTGCCAGAGGGTATTGCCCACTATTTGGAGCATAAGCTTTTTGAAAGCCAGGAGGGCGACGCTTTCGCCCGCTTTGCCGAAACAGGGGCCAGCGCCAACGCCTTCACCAGCTTTGAGTCTACTTGTTACCTTTTTACCTGTACCGACCGGCTGTATGACTCGCTGGAAATCCTGCTGGATTTTGTCCAGTCACCTTATTTTACGAAGGAAACCGTGGAAAAAGAGCAAGGCATCATCGGGCAGGAGATTCGGATGTATGACGATATGCCGGAATGGCGGGTGATGTTCGAATATCTAAAGGCCATGTACCACACACACCCGGTTCGCATCGACCCGGCCGGCACAGTGGAAAGCATTGCGCAGATCACATCCGAACTGCTGTACCGCTGCTATCATACTTTTTATAATTTGCATAATATGCAGCTAGTACTGGCGGGCAAGTTCGATGTGGATAAGGTGTTGGAGGTCTGCGACCGTATGCTGAAACCCGCGCCACCAGTCCGTGTGGAGCGGATACTCCAGCCAGAACCGAGTACCGTCCTCCGGGCCAGTACCGAAACCAGCCTGTCGGTGGCGATGCCTCTGTTCCAGTTTGGTTATAAGGATAGCGGTAAGCCCCGAAACGAACAGGACCTGGCTGCGATGCATATATTGCTCTCCATCATGGCATCGGATGCGTCGCCCTTATTCCGGCAGCTCATGGACCAGGAACTGATCAACGATTCCAGTTTCAGCTACCAGTATTTTGAGGGCACAGGCTTTGCCACAGTCATGTTTGGCGGTGAATCGCGGGAGCCGGAACGGGTAGCGTCCTTGATCCGCCAGGAAACAGCCCGGCTGCAACGGGAGGGCGTCCCGGCCGAGGCCTTCCAGTGGGCTAAGCGTAGCCAGTATGGGGAGGGTGTTGCCGGGTTGAATAGTGCCACTGGTGTGGCAAACTGGCTCATGAACTTGACCTTCCACGGCCTGGAGCCTTTTGCCTATATTGATGCGCTGGCAGCGCTGACCATAGAACAAGTGGCTGAGAAACTGGCAGTGTTCCAGGATGATAGAAGTGTGTTGTCTGTGATCCGGCCCCTGTAGGCCACCTATTTTCTTACAAGAAAGGACGGATACCCATGAGCCATGTGGTAGATTTTCCGGGGTTGGGGCTGCAATTTACGGTCAATGAGGTAGCTTTTTCCATTGGCGGCTATGACATTCGCTGGTATGGGGTGATCATTGCCCTGGGCTATTTGCTGGCGATCCTCTATGCATTCCGCAGTGTAAAAAAGATGAATATCGACCTGGACCGGCTGATCGATGCAGTGATTGCGGGGACACTGGGCGGCATTGTCTGTGCCCGGCTGTACTATGTGTTGTTCTACCCCGGTGACAAATACTGGAAGGACCCTATCCAGATACTGTATATCCATGATGGAGGAATCGCCATATACGGGGGGATGATCGGTGCTTTGGTTTTTGGCGGGCTGGTAGCCCATTGGCGGAAACTCCGGGTACCCGCAGTGCTGGACTTGGCCTCCCTGGGCTTTCTGATCGGCCAGGGTGTAGGGCGATGGGGGAACTTTGTCAACCAGGAGTGTTTCGGCGAGGCCACAACTCTTCCCTGGGGCATGGCCAGCGATAATACCCGGATCCTGTTCCCGGATAGCCCGGTGCATCCCTGTTTTCTTTATGAGTCCCTTTTGTGCCTGCTGGGCTTTGTAGTTTTGCATATTTTTACCCGGCGTTTCCGGCGTTATGACGGCCAGACTTTTATCCTTTACTTGATCTGGTACGGGGCGGCCCGGTTCTTTATTGAGGGAACCCGTACCGATAGCCTGATGGTGGGCCCGCTGCGGGTATCCCAGGTGGTGGCAGCGGGTTGTGTGGCAGTAGGCCTGGCCCTTCTGGTCGTTTTCCGCAGGCGTAATGACCTGACTGGGTGTGGCAGCAGGTATGTGATGGAGTCCATTGGCCTGACAGAAAGTACAGCGGCTGCCGATGCACCCAAGAGTACGATTTTCGGGGACTTGCCTCCCTTTGAGGAGGAAACAGAGGGAGAGGATCCGGGGGAACCTCCCCAGCCCCAAGGGGAATCAGAAGAACAGGCGGCTGATGAAACGGGGCAAGAGCAAACAGGGAAAGAGTGATATAAGGGAGGGAGCAGAATATGGCGCAGATCATAGACGGCAAGAAGATAGCTGACCAGGTTAAGGCTGGTGTGGCAGAGGATGTGGCCCGGTTAAAGGAACAGGGTATTGTCCCCGGCCTTGCCGTGGTCATTGTAGGGGATGACCCAGCCTCGCGGGTGTATGTCAATAACAAAAAGAAAGCCTGTCAGGCAGTGGGCATTTATTCGGAAGAGTACGCCTTGCCCGCTGGTACCTCCCAGCAGGAATTGCTGGACCTGGTCAATAGGTTGAACCGGGAACCGTCCATCCACGGCATTTTGGTACAGTCGCCGCTGCCCGGCAGCCTGGACGAGGCCGCATTGGTAGAGGCCATCTCCCCGGAAAAGGACGTGGATGCGTTCCATGCCTATAACGTGGGCAAAATCATGCAGGGCAAATTCCGTTTCCTGCCCTGCACCCCTGCGGGGGTTATGGAATTGCTCCGGGCTGCCGGGGTGGAGGTCTGCGGTAAGCACTGTGTGGTGATCGGCCGTAGCGACATTGTGGGCAAACCGATGGCTATGCTGCTTTTGCAGCAGAACGGCACGGTTACCATCTGCCATAGCCGAACCCAAAACCTGAAAGAGATTTGCCGTTCAGCGGATATTCTCGTGTCTGCGGTGGGTAAAGCAGGCTTTGTTACCGGCGATATGGTCAAGCCCGGTGCGGCGGTTATCGATGTAGGTATGAACCGCAATACCCAGGGGAAACTCTGCGGTGATGTATGCTTTGAGGAAACCAGTGAGGTGGCTGGGTGGATCACCCCGGTGCCTGGTGGCGTAGGCCCTATGACCATTGCTATGCTGATGAAAAACACCGTCACTGCCGCCAGGTTGCAGAATGACATCCAGCCCTAAGGAGGCTGCTATGGGTAATTTGTTGGGAGCGCTCCATTCCCCGGAGGATTTGCGCAGTCTGCACCGGGAAGAACTGGATCAGCTTTGCGAGGAGATGCGGGAGATGATTATCCGCACGGTGTCGGATAACGGTGGGCATCTGGCCTCCAATCTGGGGGTAGTTGAACTGACCGTGGCGCTGGCGCTGAGTTTTTGCCCCCCAAAAGATACTATTGTTTGGGATGTGGGGCACCAAAGCTACCCCTATAAGCTGTTGACAGGGCGGTATCCTGCGTTCCCCACTCTCCGGCAGGAAGGCGGGCTGTCCGGGTTCCCCTGCCGGGAAGAGAGCCCTTGCGATGCCTTTACCAGTGGCCACAGCAGTACGTCTATTTCAGCGGCGTTGGGGCTTTCCGAGGCGAACAGCCTACAAGGCCGGGAAGGCCATGTGGTAGCGGTAATCGGTGATGGCGCGTTGACCGGCGGCTTGGCCTTTGAAGGGCTGAATAATGCCGGCCAGTTGCGGCATAACCTGATTGTGATCCTCAATGACAACAAAATGTCCATCTCCCGCAATGTGGGCTCATTGGCCCGGTATCTCTCCCATATGCGGGCCCGTCCCGGTTATATCAGGGCGAAAAGCAGCGTGGAAGATGCCCTGCGCCACCTGCCGCTGATTGGCCGCCCCATTGCCGCCGGGCTGCGCCGGGCTAAGAGGAGCCTGAAAAAGCTGCTGTACAGCTCCAATGTGTTCAGTGACCTGGGGTTTGCCTACTATGGCCCTTTTGACGGCCACAACATCAAAGAACTTACAGAAACGCTGGAGGCCGCCAAGCTGGTGCGCAAACCGGTGTTGCTCCATGTGCGCACTTATAAGGGCAAGGGCTATCAGTATGCCGAGCAGTCGCCTACCCGCTACCATGGGCTTTCCGGGTTTGATGTAGACACCGGCGACCCAGGTGAGCATTCCCTAACCTTTTCTGATGTGTTTGGTAAGACCCTTTGCCGCTTAGCTGAACGCAATGCCAAACTGTGCGCTGTCACGGCGGCTATGGCGGAGGGTACAGGGCTGTCGGAGTTTAGGCGGCGGTTTAAAGAGCGTTTCTACGATGTGGGCATCGCCGAGGGCCATGCTGTGACCTTTGCCGGCGGGTTGGCGGCAGGGGGGATGCTGCCGGTATTCGCGGTGTATTCTACCTTTTTGCAGCGGGGCTATGACCAGCTTATACACGATGTAGCCTTGCAAGGTACAAAAGTGCTCCTGGCTATTGACCGGGCCGGCGTGGTAGGGGAGGACGGCAAGACCCACCAGGGGCTATTCGACACGGCATTTTTGCAGACCGTGCCAGGGGTGACGCTCTATTCGCCCGCTTATTTTCAGGAGATGCGGGAACAACTGGTGTTCCTGGTAGAGCAGGGGAAAGGGCTGTGCGCTATCCGCTATCCGCGGGGCAGAGAGTTGTACAAGCCAACCTGGTTCCAGGACAGCACAGCCCCTTTCACTATGTACGGCGATAATAATGCAGCGTTGTGCCTTATCACCTACGGCCGGATATTCTCCTTTGCTGCCGAGGTGATGGAGCGCTTGCAAAGCCGGGGCCTTAAGGTCAGGCTTTGCAAGCTGAACCGTGTCATCCCCATGGATCCGGCGGTTTCGGAGCAGTTGGCAAGTTGCCGTTGGGTGTTCTTTTTTGAGGAAGGTGTGGCCCGTGGGGGCATTGGCGAGGGCTTTGGCAGTATGCTCTTAAAGGCAGGGTTTACCGGGCAGTTTACCCTACAGGCTGTGGAGGAGCCTTTTATCCAGCATATGCCCATGTTTCGAGCGCTAGAGGGGCTTGGGTTCAGCGCCGCCGGTATGGAGCGCATGGTGTTGGAGGGACTGGGAGAGGAGGTGTCAGGCTGTGTCGAAAAAAAGACTTGACCTGCTGGTGATGGAGCACAATCTGGCCCAAAGCAGGGAGCAGGCCAAAGCCCTGATCATGGCAGGGGAGATTTACGTCAACAATCAGAAAAGTGATAAGCCGGGGGATACCTTTTCTGAGGACGCGGCGGTGGAACTGCGTGGGACAGGGCTGCGGTATGTCAGCCGGGGCGGCCTGAAACTGGAAAAGGCTATAAAGGCCTTCCGGCTATCCATGGAGGGCCTGACCTGTATGGATGTGGGGGCATCCACCGGTGGTTTTACTGACTGTATGCTGCAAAACGGGGCCCGGCGGGTCTATGCGGTGGATGTGGGCTACGGCCAGTTGGCCTGGTCCCTGCGCAATGACCACCGGGTAGTAAACCTGGAACGTACCAATGCCCGGCATCTCACGGCCCAGCAGGTGCCGGAAAAAGTGGCTTTCTTCTCTGTGGACGTTGCCTTTATCTCCCTTTCGTTGATCTTACCGGCAGTTGCCCCCTTGCTGGAGGAAGAGGGGCGGGGCGTGTGCCTGATCAAGCCGCAGTTTGAGGCGGGCCGGGGAAAGGTAGGAAAGAAGGGCGTAGTCCGGGAGCCGGCTGTCCATATGGAGGTAATAGAGCGGGTGGAGGGCTTTGCTTTGGAAAACGGGTTCTCCGTATGTGGGTTGGATTTTTCCCCGGTGAAGGGCCCGGAAGGGAACATTGAGTACCTGATTTTGGTGGAAAAATCCCCGGCACCCCGGCTGATGGAGGGCTTGCCAACCGCCCAGGAGATAGTGGCAAACTCTCACGCGGCGTTGGATAGATAGGAGGGGGTTCGGTGACCTTATACCATTACTTTGACAAAAGGGGAAGGCCGTTTCAAACCCTCTCCGATCTGCCGGTGGAGGAGGCGAAAGGCTTGCTGGCGGCGGTTAAAGAGATGCGGCCCCGCTCGCAATGTGCGGGGCGGCATGATAAGTATGTGGAGTACCGGCATAACTGTGAGGACATCCTCCGGCGGGAGTTTGAAAAAAAGGGAGGGTTGATCCTTTGGCATTCACCTCATTATATGGTAGTGGAACACAGCCCATGGCTCAGCACCTGGTATGAGGAATGCGGTGTTGTGCAGATACCTATAGAAGAATTCGACCTGCGTACCCTGTCCTTTACCTACGGCGACTCTATGCCAACCTTCAGCCCCACTGTAAATGACGGCAAAGCGTACCGCCATCAGCTTTACACCTATGAGGAGATTGGAACGGTTATAAAGCGCTATGGGCTGCCCCAGGATTGGAACGATGATGGCCAAAAAGGACCGGAGCGATATATAGAGGTACACGTGTGGAGCGACGAAACCATAAACCGCTATCGGTAAGACAGCGGTAGAAAGGCGGTATGCCATGAGGATAGCCATTGCCCCCAACCCAGCCAAAAAGCAGGCCCCTGCCCGTGCCCGTCAGGCTGTAAAGGTACTGCATAGCGCTGGCTGTGAAACGGTTTTCCTGGACGGGCTGTATGAGGACGGCCCCCGGCGCCAGGAGGCTGCTAAACGTCTGGAGAGTTGCGACGTGCTGCTGGCAGTAGGGGGGGACGGTACCATCATCAGCGCGGCCAAGCTGGCAGCGGGGTTGAATAAGCCCTTGCTGGGCCTAAATGCCGGCAAGTTAGGCTTTACCGCCGGGGTGGAGCCGGAGCAGACCCACCTGCTGGCTGGCCTGGCAAAGGGCCGTTGGCGGGAAGAGCGCCGGATGATGCTAGAGGTCACGTTGCTGTCCGAAGAGGGGAAAAGGGCTTTTCAAGCCCTGAATGACGTGGTGGTTTCCGCTGAACTGGCGAAGATTGTGGAGTATCGGATGGCTATTGATGGGAACCCTGGCTATGTATACCGGGCCGATGGTTTTCTGGTGGCGACGCCTACGGGTTCTACTGCATACTCCCTCTCAGCGGGCGGGCCGGTCACAGAACCCACCTTGGACTGTATGCTGTATACCCCCATATGCCCGCATTCCCTGTTTAACCGTAGCGTGGTGTTTGCCCCGGATACCCGGCTGGCGGTAGAGATACCCAAAAACCGGGGCAGGCTGTTCCTCACCGTAGACGGCGATGCCCCGGTGGAGTTGCGGGCCGGTGACCGGTTAGGTTTTACCCGCTCACGGCGGTATGCCCGATTTATTAAGCTGACAAACAGCAACTTTTATGATATACTGAACCAAAAGCTACTGGAAAACCAATAGTAGGCGAACATCGCCGGAAAGGGATTGAGATGAAAAGCCGACGTCATGCCAAAATACTGGAGCTGATCCGGGCGTTTGACCTGGAAACACAGGACGAACTGTTGAGCCATCTGCGGGAGGCCGGGTTTGATGTGACCCAGGCCACGGTTTCTAGGGATATCAAGGAACTGCGTTTGATCAAGACCCTGACCCCCGGCGGCAGGTACAAATACGCCACCGGCAACGAAACGGCAAACGATATGTCCGCCAAATTCTACTCGCTCTTTACCGACTCTGCCCTGTCGGTAGACTCTGCCCAGAATATGCTGGTCATCAAGTGCATGAACGGCATGGCCCAGGCAGTGTGTGCTTCTATGGATGCCATGTATTGGAAGAATTTTGTGGGCACTTTGGCAGGCGAGGATACCATCTTTGTGGTATGCCGTAGTGAGGCTGCGGCCCAAGAGGCACGGGACGAGTTGAAAAAGCTACTCAGGGCATGACACTGGGCGTCCTGGCCGTAAAATTGAATGAGGGAGGCTTTGCGTGTGCTTGCACAACTGTTTATCAATAATATTGCCGTGATTGAGCGGGCATCTATTGACCTGGAACAGGGTTTTACCGTGCTGACCGGTGAAACGGGCGCGGGCAAATCCATTATTATAGATGCTATCCACGCGGTACTGGGAGAGCGTACCTCCCGAGAACTGGTGCGTACCGGTGCCCAGGAGGCGTCTGTATCGGCCCTATTCACGGGGCTGGGGACAGATGCCCTGGCTATGCTGGACGAGTTGTCCGTCCCCAGGGAAGAGGATGGCTCCCTGCTGGTGCAGCGGAATATCCGCCTGGAGGGGCGCTCTACCTGCAAACTGAACGGTGCCCCGGCCACTGTTACCATGCTAAAAACGATTGCCCCCCGGCTGGTGGGCATCCACGGCCAACACGAAAGCTATGAGCTACTTTCACCGGAACTCCATATGGCTTATGTGGACAGCTTTGCCCGGCTGGAGCCTTTGCTGGAAAAGTACCGGGCCAGTTATAAGCGGCTACGGGACTTGCAACGGCGCCTTAGGGAACTGAACACCGATGAAGGGGAGAAGAGCCGCCAAGCAGACCTGTTGCGTTACCAGATCGATGAGATCCAGTCTGCGAACCTGGTGCCCGGCCAGCGGGAGGAATTAAACCAGGAGCGGGAGGCGGCGCGGAATAGCGAGAAAATATCCGCTGCCATAGAGTTGGCCAAAGCGGCCCTGGCAGGGGATGAGGAAAATAGTGGGGCGGTGTCGGACTTATCTGCTGCTGCCGGCGAATTGGAACGGGCCAGTGCTTTTTTTCCGCAGTTGGAAGAGCCCCTGCAGAAGTTACGGGAGGCCGGTTTCCTCTTGGAGGACGCTAGCAGCGCCTTGCACAACCTTTCAGTAGAGTTTGACCCTGCTGCCCTGGACGACATTGAGGAGCGGTTAGACCAGTTATACCGGCTGGGCCTTAAGTATGGCGAGAGCGAGGAAGAGATGCTGGCCTATCTGGAGCGCTGCCAGGAGTCCCTGCACCGCATAGAGTTTTCCGATGAGGAGAGGGAGCGCCTTTCTGCCGAATATGAGGCTGCCAAGCAAGAGGCCATCGCCCTGGCCCGGGAGCTTTCGGAAAAAAGGAGGGCAGCAGGGGAACGTTTTACCAAGCAGGTGAAGGGGGAGTTGGCTTTCCTGAATATGCCGGGGGTAGAGTTCGTTACGGAAATAGAGCGGGTGCCTTTGAACCCTACCGGCTGCGATAAATTACAGTTCCTGGTTTCCGCCAACCGCGGGGAGCCTGCCA
The DNA here is from genome assembly GCF_034335085.1 of Acutalibacter caecimuris. Classification (NCBI taxonomy): domain Bacteria; kingdom Bacillati; phylum Bacillota; class Clostridia; order Eubacteriales; family Acutalibacteraceae; genus Acutalibacter; species Acutalibacter caecimuris. Next base: position 26,301 of record NZ_JAWXXJ010000013.1, read on the forward strand.
AGCCCCTGTCTAAAATCGCCTCTGGCGGCGAGCTTTCCCGTATCATGTTAGCGGTTAAAACTGTCCTTTCCGGGCGGGATAAGATTGATACGCTGATCTTTGATGAGGTGGATGCCGGTGTTAGCGGGGCAGCGGCCAATAAGATCGGCGAAAAGCTAAAACAGGTAAGCCAAAACCGCCAGGTATTGTGCATCACCCACCTGGCCCAAATTGCCGCCATGGCGGACCACCACCTGCGTATTAGCAAGCATATGGAGAAAAGCCGCACCTATACCCAGGTGGAACCTTTAGATTTGGAGGGCCGCAAGCGGGAACTGGCCAGGATCATCGGGGGGGAAGAAATTACCCAATTGCAGTTGGACATGGCCGGGGAAATGCTGAAAAAAGCTTGACAAGGGCTTATATCTCTGCTAAAATAACTGTTAATGGCGATGACGGAACTGGGGCTTGCCCCAAGTAAGCGTTGTTTGAAATGGTGCAGAGAGCCTGCGGCTGGTGCGAGCAGGACCATGGCAACGGCTGAAGTTACCTTCCTGAGCCGTTTTTCGGAAAGCCCACGGGGCAAGTAGGGGAAACCGTTTGGCGGGCGTTATACCGCCAGGGTATGTATGTACCCGTTGAGGCCGGGATTGTGAGGTTCCGGTAAACTGAGGTGGTACCGCGATGTTGATCGCCCTCTGTTAAAGCTATGCCGATGCAAGGCTTTAACAGAGGGCTTTTTGCATTGGCGGGAAGGTGATGTTATGATAACACTAAGACCGGCGGCCGTTGAGGACGCTGGTGCCCTGCTGGCCCTGCAAAAGCAGGCGTTTCGCGCCCTGCTGGTAAAGTATCAGGACTATGATTCAAATCCGGCTATGGAGCCGCTGCCGTCCCTGATACGCAAGCTCTCGGAGCGGGACTACTACTTTATCCTGCTAAATGGCAGGGAGGTGGGGATGATCGGTGTGCGGCACGACGAGGATTGCCTGCATATCTCCCCGATCGGCCTGCTGCCGGATTGCCAGGGGAGGGGGATTGGCCACGCTGCCATGGCCCTTTTGGAAGGCATCTACCCGGAAAACCGCCGCTGGACCTTGGGGACCATTTTACAGGAGCCGGGCCTCTGCCGGTTTTATGAGGGCCTGGGATACCGGCGCACAGGGGAGCTGAGCCCCATCCAGCCGGGAATGGATGAGATAGGCTACGAAAAAATACGGAGAACAGAGAAAGGATGATACCTATGCAACTGTATGAGGAATTGCAAGCCAGGGGACTTGTTGCCCAGATGAGTAATGAGGCGGAAGTACGGGAGATGATCAACGCCGGGAAAGCTACCTTTTATATTGGCTATGACTGTACGGCGGACAGCCTTACCGCCGGGCACTTTATGACGCTGGCGCTGATGAAACGCCTGCAAATGGCGGGGAACCGGCCCATCGCCCTGATCGGTGGGGCCACCACGATGGTGGGCGACCCCTCTGGCCGCACGGATATGCGCCCCATGCTTACGCGGGAGGATATTGACCACAATGCCGCCTGCTTTAAAAAGCAGATGGAGCGGTTCATTGACTTTGGCGAGGGCAAGGCCCAGATGCTTAACAATGCTGACTGGCTGGTCGACCTAAACTATATTGGCCTTCTACGGGAGGTAGGGGCTTGTTTCTCCGTTAACAATATGTTGCGGGCAGACTGCTATAAGCAGCGTATGGAGAAGGGCCTTTCCTTCCTGGAGTTTAACTATATGATCATGCAGTCCTATGACTTCTACCACCTGTTCCAGCATTACGGCTGCAATATGCAGTGTGGGGGCAATGACCAGTGGAGCAATATGTTAGGCGGCACAGAACTTATCCGCCGTAAGCTGGGCAAGGACGCGCAGGTTTTGACCATCAGCCTACTGACGGATTCCCAGGGGAATAAGATGGGCAAAACCGCCGGCAATGCTGTTTGGCTAGACCCCAACAAGACCTCACCATTTGACTTCTACCAGTACTGGCGCAATGTTGGGGATGCGGACGTCATCAAATGCATCCGTATGCTCACATTCCTGCCGCTGGAGGAGATCGATGAGATGTCCCGCTGGGAGGGCAGCCAGTTGAACCAGGCAAAAGAGATACTTGCCTACCAGCTTACCGAGATGGTTCACGGTGAGGAAGAGGCCAAGAAGGCCCAGGAAGGGGCTAGGGCCCTGTTCGGCGTGGGGAACCACACGGACCATATGCCCACTACCCAGTTAGCGGAAGAGGATCTTACTGCGGGGCAGATCACGGTCCTGGATCTACTGGTCAAGGCCGGGCTGGCTGCCTCTAAGGGGGAAGCCCGCCGGCTGGTACAACAGGGCGGGGTTTCTGTCAATGACGGGAAGGTAACGGATATTGCGGCGGTATTTACCCAGGCACAGTTGGGTGAGGGCCTTGTGATAAAGAAGGGAAAAAAGGTATTCCATAAGGTGATACTGTAAGCATACCAGATAGGCCCCATCCGGCGGCAGTTGCCGGGAAAAGCTCCCAGTTGGGGGCTTTTCTTTTTTGTGCGCTCCGCCGGAAAGGGGAATATCCTATGAAAAAGCTGGCAAACTCTCTATATGAGAGAATTTTGCATAAAGAAGAAAATATGGTTGCCTGCCGCGTCATTTTTCCTTACCGTGCTTACTCTAAGTGCGGTATTTGCTGTGGCGGGGCTATTCCCTTTTGGGGAGAAAACCCTTGCCTGGGGGGATATGTCCCAGCAGGTCGTGCCGCTGCTGATGGAGTGGAAGGATATCCTGTCCGGGCAGGCAGGGATGTTCCTCAACCTGCAAAATGCCGGGGGCATGAGTTTTTGGGGTGTGTTCTTTTTCTTTTTGGCCAGCCCACTACATCTGTTGGTGGTTTTCGTTTCCAAGCCCAATATCTACCTGCTGGTGAACCTGTTGGTGCTGCTGAAACTCTCGCTGGCGGCAGCCACAGCAGCCGTTTTTTTTCAGCGGGAGAGCCCGAAACTTTCACCGCCGGCCTGTGTGGCGCTGAGCCTGGCCTACGGCCTGTGCGGCTACGGGATGCTTTACTATCAGAACCTGGTGTGGCTGGACGTGCAATGCCTGTTTCCCCTGCTGCTGCTCAGTTTTCTACGGCTGATAGAGGAGGGGCGCAGCCTGCTCTTCACCCTAGTATTGGGGCTGACAATCGTGCTGAACTACTACCTTAGCTACATGGTGCTTTTGGTATTGATCCTGTGTGGAGGGGTGTTTCTGGGCCTGTACGTGCCCAAAGAACGCAGGCGGGAGGTGGCTGGCAAGCTGGGGTATAGCGCATTGGCGGCGTTACTGCTGACCGGGGTGGTCTGGCTGCCCGCATTGCTCCAGTGCCTAGGCTCTGCTCGTACCGGGGGCGGGCTGGTAGAGGGCCTACGGGAGGGGCCTTTTTGGGCGAAAATGACCACAACCCTGCCGGTATTGCTGGGCAGCATAGGCGGGGCCGCGCTGCCGGCCCTGTTTTGGCGTGGGAAAGGCAGCCCGAAGGCCAGGGCCATAGGGGTTTGTTGGGGGCTTACGGTTCTGCCGATGCTGGTGGAACCGGCCAATAAGCTGTTTCATACGGGTAGTTATCAGGCGTTCCCTGCCAGATATGGGTACGTTCCTGTGCTGTTAGGACTATGGTATTTGGCAGTTGTTGAGGGGGTATCAGAGGGTAAATTTGGCCGCCGGAGAGGGGAAACACCCCTTTGGGGGGTACTGGCCCTGCCATTGGCGGCAGGGGCGTGGCTGCTCCTCTGCCAGTATGAGAGAGCCACCGGCTATGTGCGCACCCTTTGGGTAGACGGCCCGGCCTTTCAGGTGCTAGGCGTTTTTTGGCTGGCCTGTCTGGTGGCGCTGCTGGTTATATGCTTTTGGCCGGCCAGGAGGACTATGGCCGGCTGGGCCCTGCTGGCCCTTTGCCTGTTACAGGGCGGGGTACAGGCGGGGGTATTTATAGCCCCTGCCGCCAACGTCCCCTCTACCAGCCTGGCGGTATTGGGGGCGGGCGCGCCGGCGGACAGCGGCCTGTACCGGGCTAAGCCCCAGCAGAAGTTTTGCCATGTGAACCTGCTGGGGGCGGCGGGGTTCCCCAGCCTGACCCATTATACCTCTTTGACGGACAGCCGCTATCTGGACACCATGAAAAAGCTGGGCTACTCTGCCTACTGGATGGAGGTTTCCGGGTGCGGCGGCACGGGGGTCAGCGACATCTTGCTCTCGAACAAATATGTATTGGGCAGGGACTTGGCCTGGTATGCCACCGGCAGCGGGGACTTGGGGTATGTGCTGCCTGCCGGCAGATTGCCGGAAACATTGCCGCTGGGCGACCGGCTTGCCCTGCAAAACAGTTTGGCCAGGGCCATAACCGGCGAGGACGCCTTTACCCGCTATGTGCCGGTGGAGGGCGGGCCTGCCGGCAGCGGCGGGCAGCTTAGCCTGGAACCGGGGGTGGTGCGCTACCGTGTACAGGCAACCCGGCCCATCACCCTGTATTTTGACGCTTTTGCCTGCGTTTCTACCCGCCTGCGGGAGGAGATCAACGACGCCTTTGCCATCAGCGTAAACGGGAAGGAGCAGGTAGCCCGCTACCCGACCCAGGGGCAAAACGGTATTTTGGAACTGGGCAGCTTTGAAGGGGAGGCGGTGGAGGTGGAAGTGACAGTGAAAAAACCGGTGGAGTTGTGTTCCTTTGGCCTGTGGGGGCTGGAACGCCAGGCTGCCGGGGAACTGGCCGCGGCCCTGCCCAATGCCAGCCTGCGCTGGGAAAACGGCGGGCTGGTGGGGACGGCCCAAGCCGGGCCCGGACAGGCGCTGTTCCTCTCGGTGCCCCTGTACCGGGGAATGGAGGTGCGGGTCAACGGGGCGTGCACCCAGCCCCGCACCGTACTGGGTTGCCTGATGGAGATACCCCTGCCAGAGGGGGAGAGCCGTATCAGCATAAGCTATACCCCGGCGGGCCTGTGGGCAGGCGGGGCGGCCAGTTTGACCACCGGGCTGCTGCTGGGCGCGCTGTGGGCCCTGCGCCACAACCCGGCTGTTAGGCGGCTGTGGGCAGGGTGGTGCCGTATAGCGCCGGCCCTGCTGTATACGGCCGTGGGGGCCGTGCTGCTGGGCGTTTACCTGCTGCCGGTGCTCCTCTGCCTGACAGGATAAAAAAAGGGGGCCTTCCGGGAGGCCCCCTTTTTTTGCTGCCCTGCCTGCCCCATCGAAAACGCCGGGTGGACCGGGCGGACCGGCCAGGCTGGCCGGCGGATTTTCCCGCATTGGGCTGCGGCGGGGCAAAATACCGCCAGTCCCGCCGGTTGCAGGCAAGTTTTAGGCCATGGCCTTTTCGATGGCGGCAAGTACGGTGTCAAAATCCGCCTCTGTGACCAGCAGGGAGATTTCCACTTCCGAGGTGGTGATCAGCCGCAGGTCGGCCTTGGTGTTGGCAATGGCCCCAAACACCTTGGCCGCAATACCCGGAGTGTTTTTCATGGCTGGGTCATAGACGGAGATTTTGTGGTTGACCGAACTGACGATCACGTTTACGTCGGTTTCCTTTTTTAGCTGGGTGGTGAAGGCCAGCACATCCACCAGGTCGTTGTCCGAAATGGTAAAGGACAGGCCGGTGAATGCCCCGTGGGTGGGGGCCATGGAGATCATGTCGATATTGATGTGGTACTGGGCGATGGAGTCAAAGATTTTGGAGAGGGAGTCCACCTGGGCGGGAAAGCCCACCAGCGTGACCAGTGTGATGTTGTCTACTGTGCTGATAACCGTGCCTGCGCTCATTTTAACCTTCCTTTCCGCTGTGCACCAGATGGGACATATCGTAAAGCCCGGCGCCCTGCCCGGCCATGAACACCGCGGCATTGACCGCGCCGGCGGCAAACAGTTCTTTGGACTGGGCCGAGTGGGAGAGGGTGATCACCTCGTGCCGGCCGGCGAAGATCACCTGGTGCTCCCCCACAATGGTGCCGCCCCGGATGGAGTGGATGCCAAGTTCCCCGGCGTCCCGCTTTTTCCGCTGGGAGTGCCGGTCGTAGGTGAACTTCATGGCATTGCCCCGTGCCTGGTTGACGGCATCGGCCAGCATAAGGGCCGTGCCGCTGGGCGCGTCGATCTTCTGGTTGTGGTGGGCCTCCAGAATTTCCACGTCAAAACCGGGGCCCAGCACGGAGCCGGCGGTTTTGGCCAGTTCCATCAGCAAGTTAATGCCAAGGGACATATTCCTGGAGTAGAAAACCGGCAACTCTTTGGCGGCGGCCCGGACTTCTTCGGCCTGCTCCGGGCTGTAGCCGGTGGTGCACAGCACCGCGGCGGTGCCGGGGTGGGCGCGGCAGTAACTTAAAATGGGGGTAAGGGCGCTGGGGTGGGAGAAGTCCACCACCACGTCGGCCTCTTCCGCCACCTCATGGATATCCCGGTACACCGGGAACCCGAACGCGCCCCCGGCCAAGTCTACCCCTGCCACTACCGTGCAGTCGGGGCGCTCGTTTACAAAGCCTCGTACAGCCGCGCCCATTTTGCCGGTGCAGCCGCAAAGCAGCAATTTGATCATGGTTTCACATCCTGGCTTTTCTCAAGATTTTTACACCAGCCCGTGCTTTTTCAGGAGGGCGGCCATGGCGGCCTGTTTGCCCTCCGGCATGGTGGTCAGGGGCATACGGCAGAAGTTAGTGGAGATCAGGCCCATCTGCCAAAGGGCCTCTTTTACGGGGATGGGGTTTACGTCCATAAACAGGCCGTCCATCAGGTCAATGTACTGGCTGTTAAGCTTTCTGGCGGTGTCCAGATCGCCGTCCAGCACGGCGTGGGTCAGGTTGCGCATTTCTTGGGGCAGCACATTGGAGAACACCGAAATGACCCCCTTGCCCCCCAGGGCCGTAATGGCCAGGGCCTGGCTGTCCTCGCCGGAGTACACGGCCAGCTCATCGCCGCAAAGGGCGATGGTACGGGCCACGGAGGCGGTGTCGCCGTTGGCCTCTTTGGTAGCTACGATATAGGGGTTTTTCGACAGGGCCTGGTAGGTTTCCGGCAAAATGTTGCACCCGGTGCGGCTGGGCACATTGTAGAGGATGCAGGGCAACTCCACGCAGTCGGCAATATAGTGGAAACTTTCCACCAGCCCCTTTTGGGAGGTCTTATTGTAATAGGGGGTGACCAGCAGCAGCCCTTCGACGCCCAGGGCCTTGGCTTGCAGGGAGAGGTTGACGCAGAAACAGGTGTCGTTGCTGCCGGTGCCGGCAATGACAGGCACCCGGCCCTTGGCTTTTTCCACAATAAAGGCGATGGTTTTTAGGTGCTCCTCGCTGCTCATGGTGGCGGCCTCGCCGGTGGTGCCGCAGGCGATGATGGCGTCTACGCCGCCTTCTACCTGCATTTCTACCAGCTTTTCCAACTCATCCCAGGCAACCTCGCCCCGGCAGTTAAAGGGTGTGGCGAGCGCGGTGCCTACGCCGGTGAAAATGGTGTTTTTCATAGGGGATCCCTCCTGAAAATTGTGTGGGCAGATACCCCCCGGCACCCTAGGCCGGGTGCCGGGGGCGGAGTGAAACGGAATCAGTCAAAATAGCCCAGCTTGCACAGCAACTCGGCCATCAGCACGCCGCCGCCGGCCGCGCCCCGCAGGGTGTTGTGGGACAGGCACACGAACTTGTAATCATACTGGCTGTCCGGCCGCAGCCGCCCGGCGGAAATGGCCATGCCGCCCTCCAGGTCCCGGTCCAGCTTGGGCTGGGGCCGGTCGGGCTGGTCGAAGTAGTGGATGAACTGTTGGGGGGCGCTGGGCAGTGCCAGCTCCTGGGCAGGGCCTTTAAATTCTTTCCAGCGCCGGATGATCTCCTCGACGCCCACCTTTTTTTCCAGGGAGAAGAACACGGCCGCCGTGTGGCCGTCGCTGACCGGCACCCGTAGGCACTGGGAGGTGATGGAGGGGGCCGTGGCGTTGACGATCACCCCGTTTTCCACATGGCCCCAGATCTTCATGGGCTCCTGCTCGGATTTCTCCTCCTCGCCGCCGATGTAGGGGATGACGTTATCCAGGATTTCGGGCATGGTTTCAAAGGTTTTGCTGGCGCCGGAAATGGCCTGGTAGGTGCAAGCCAGCACCTTGGTGACGCCCAGGTCCAGCAGGGGATGCAGGGCGGGCACATAGCTTTGCAGCGAGCAGTTGGACTTAACCGCGATAAACCCTTTTTTGGTGCCCAGCCGCTGGCGTTGGTGGGCGATGACCTGGTGGTGGTCCGCGTTGAGCTCCGGGATGATCATAGGCACATCCGGGTCGCCCCGGTGCTCCTTATTGTTGGAGATGACCGGGCACTCGGCCTTGGCGTAGGCCTCTTCCAAGGCGGTGATCTCCGGGGATTTCATGTTGACGGCACAGAACACAAAATCTACCAGGGGGAGGATCTTTTCCATATCCGCCTGGGCGTCATAAACAGGGAGCCCGGCCAGGTTGGCCGGCACAGGGGTAGGCATGGCCCAGCGGCCGGCTACGGTTTCCGCATAGGTTTTTCCGGCGGAACGGGCGCTGGCGGCCAGGGCCGTCACCTTAAACCAGGGATGGCCTGCCAACAGGGTGGCAAACCGCTGGCCTACCATGCCCGTGCATCCGATGATCCCAACACGATACTGTTTCATTTTTTCAATCCCTTTCCAAAAGAAGATAGGCAACCGGTTGAAAAATCCCCGGCCATCCGGTATAATAAATGCTATAAATACCGCTTTATTATACCCCAGACCAGCCCGCTTGTCAATTTTTTCAGCGCGGTTATCCTACCTATATTATGAATTTTTCTTTGGGAGAGTGACCAATATGGAGCAAAGCCCGATGCGGACCCATGATTTTTTCTTTGACCTGCCCCCGGAACTGATCGCCCAGACCCCGGTAGAGCCTAGGGATTCCTCCCGGCTGATGACCCTTGACAAGGGTACCGGCCAGGTGGGGCACCGGCGGTTTACGGATATACGGGACCTGCTGCGCCCGGAGGACTGCCTGATTTTGAATGATTCCCGGGTGCTGCCCGCCCGTATTTTCGGGGTTAAGGAGGATACCGGGGCCTATGTGGAGTTCCTGCTTTTGGAGAACAAAGGCCAGGACACCTGGGAGGCCCTGTGCAAGCCCGGCAAGCGGGCAAAGGAGGGGAGCAGGTTCCAATTTGGCGGCGGGCTGTTGGCCGGGGAGGTAACGGAGGTCCGGGAGGACGGGAACCGGCTGGTGCGCTTTACCTACCAGGGGGAGTTCTTCAGCCTTTTGGACAGGATTGGCCAGATGCCCCTGCCACCGTACATCCGAGAAAAGCTGGCGGACCAGGAGCGCTACCAGACGGTTTATGCCAGGGAGGCGGGATCGGCCGCGGCCCCGACGGCAGGGCTGCATTTTACCCCCCGGCTGCTGGAGGAGATCCGGGAGAAGGGGGTAGGGGTGGGCTTTGTGACCCTGCACGTGGGGCTGGGGACCTTCCGGCCGGTGAGCGCCGAGCGCGTTACGGACCACAAGATGCACGCCGAGCACTACCATATGCCCGCTGCCACGGCCCGGCTGATCAACGAAACCAGGGCGCGGGGGGGCAGGGTGATTGCCGTTGGCACCACCAGTTGCCGCACCATTGAGTCGGTGGCCCAGCGGGAGGGCTGTTTCCGGGAGAGCAGCGGGTGGACGGATATTTTTATCTACCCGGGTTATACCTTCCAGGGGGTGGACGGGCTGTTGACGAACTTCCACCTGCCGGAAAGCACGCTGATCATGCTGGTTTCCGCGCTGGCGGGGCGGGAAAATGTGCTGGGTGCCTACCGGCAGGCGGTGCAGGAGCGGTACCGCTTTTTCAGCTTTGGGGATGCGATGTTGGTGGTGTGAGTGGGGGAAGGCTTGTGGGGGATGGGGGCGGCGTAAAACACGAAATGTTTCAATTTGAGCTGTAGCCGCATACCACCAGCACCTGGGAGCAGGTCACGGCCAATGTCAATGCCGCCCTCGGCCAAATTTTTTCAGCCGATCTGGTGCTTGATGTCCTCCACTTTCAAATCCAGCAGGGCGGCCAGTTCACTGGGGAGCGTCTGATATCTCTGCTTGTTGTTTCCTTCTCGGAAAGGCAAGTGCTATTCGGCCGGCAAAGCGCGGCTTATCAACCCAGTAGTAATCGTGAGATTAAAAAAATTATGAAAAGGAAAGCCCGCCTGTAAGATAGCACAGGCGGGTTCTATTTTTGAAAGCTGAAAGAAGAAACAGGGGAGAACGCCCTGGATTTTTGATGATTTATTGAAACTGTGCAGATTTTAAGACAGGCAGTGACTTGAATTTTGAGAAACGGAAAACAAAAAAGCTTGCTGTTTCTCGGATAATTCCTGAGAACCCCATTCATCTGTGAAGGATGGTCTGCCTTGGATGGCTATTCCTCATGCGAAAAGCCATACCGTCCTTTCATTTCCTGCAACAGCAATTCCGCTGCCGGAGAGAATACCTGGTACTTCTTCCAAATCACATAAAGTTTGGTTTCCAGCCTGGGAGATAGGGGACGGAAACAGAGATTGTTCTCCAAGCCGGTGTTTGCCAGCTTGTCAAAAGAGAGCAGGTAGCCAATGCCCTCCCGGACAAGGATGGAGCCGTTATAGGCGAGATTGATGGTGGCAGTCACGTTTAGCTGGTCGACTTTTTCGCCGAACAGCCGGGGAAGGTCCTCACGCAGTCCCTGGCGGGATACGATCAAGGGCTTGTCTAGCAGGTCCTCCACGCCCAGACTCGCTTTGGCGGAAAGGGGGTCGTCACGGCGTAGGACTACACCCCAGATATCCGCCCAGGGCAGTTCCAAATAGTTGTGCTTGGACAAGTCTACCGCCTGCGCCGTTACGGCATAATCTAGAAGGCCCTGCTCCAGGCGCCCGGCCAGGTCATTGGTATCGCCGCTGTAAAGATGAACTCTTATCCCTGGATGCTGTTCCTTGAGGTCCTTCATGCACTTTGCCAGGTGCTTTATGCCCTCCGATTCGGCGCAGCCGATATGGATGTCCCCGCCGGTAATGGCTCCCAGAGCCTTAAACTCCTCTTCAGTCTTGTCCACCATGTCCAGAATATCCTCGGCCCGCTTTCTGAGGAGCATACCCTCCTCAGTCAAGCGCACGCTGAAACTGCTTCGGGTAAATAGCTTTTTACCCAACTCGCCCTCCAAGTCCTTTAGCTGCTTGGAAAGGGTGGGTTGGGAGATGTGCAGCCTTTGCGCGGCATGGGTGATGCTGCCCTCTCGCGCCACCTCTAAAAAGTAGCGCAGAACGCGGATTTCCATTTTTGAATCACCTCCCATACAGTATAGCATAGGACGTTATTCTATTCAAGAATAACATGATATAGAAACTAGGTATTTGCTATTTCAACGCGCCCGCCTTATAATTAAGACCACAAGGAGAGTGATGAAAAATGCCTGAGGCTCACGACGTTTCCGAATGTATCCGTCAAAATCTGTTGGACGCGGGATGTGATAAGCAGACGGTTGATTCCTGCATGGACGATTTTACAGCAGGCGCCCCAGGGAAAATGCTCCGAAGGCTGGCAAAGCACTGGCGGGCGCTGCTGGATGCCCTACACCGGGAACAGAAACATATAGACTGCCTGGACTATCTGGTATACACAATAGAGAAGAATAAAAGGGAAAAGGAGTGACCTACATGAATCAAAACAAAAATCTTGCCTTAAAAATTGCTCTGCTGTCCACCTGCCTGGTGTCCGCCTCGTTGAACGCTGTCACGGGACTGGTGCCGGAAATGGCGGCGGCTTTCCCTGGGGTGTCCCTGCCCACCATTGAACTGATAGCAACGGTTCCCTCTCTGTTTCAAATGGTGGGCGTGCTGGGTGAGCAGTTCCTTGCAAAAAAGCTGGGACACAAGGGGGCCATGCTGCTGGGCCTGCTGTTCTGCGCCATGGGTGGGATCATCCCGGTTTTCCTGCCGTTGTTCCCGGTGATTCTTGTTACCCGCTGTTTCTTCGGTACCGGCTGCGGGCTGCTTATGTCCTCGCTGCTGACGCTGATCGTCCACTTCTTTGACGGCCAGGCCCGTAGCACCATGATCGGCCTCAACGGCGGCATTTCCGGCGTTGGCAGTGCCCTTGCCACCTTTGCGGCGGGCCAGTTGCTTGCCTTTGGTTGGAACGCGTCCTTCTCTGTGTACTTCTTGGGGTTTGCGGTCATGGCACTGGTACTGGTGTTCGTGCCTAAGACTGGCAGAAAGGACACAGTCCCGGCTGAAACTGTGGAAAAGAAAGGCGGCAAACTGCCGCTGGGTTTGTGGGGCCTGGGCGTGTTGATGTTCATCTCCGTTATGCTAGCAACTATGTACGTGATAAAAGCATCCACACTTATCGCTGATTACGGCTACGGTACCGCCAAAGAGGGCAGCTTGGCTATTACTTTCCTGTCCCTGGGATCTTTTGCCGCCGGGCTGACTTACGGCACTCTCCGGGTTAAGCTGAAAAAGCACGCCTTGACCATGGCCTTTGTTATATGCGCGGCAGGTTTCCTGCTGGGAGGATTTGCCAACAGCCTGGCTATGGTGTGGGCTGGGGCATTCCTGCTGGGATACGGCTACCTGATTTTCATGCCCTACCTGCAAGACCAGGCTAGCCGCAGCTACGGTGCTTACGGCGAAACTGCCACCAACCTGGTGCTGGTGTTCCAGAGCGTGGGGGCCTTTGTCACCCCCTGGTTGGGAAATCTGTTCGGTATGGTGAGCGAAGATTTGAAGGTGCAGTTTTTCATGACCGCCGCCTGTTTTATTCTGCTGGGTGCAGGGGCCCTTTGGCAGACGGTGAAATCTACAAAGGAAAATCATGTGAGCAAAGCTGTAAACGCATAAAAGGATAGAGTGGGGTGTGTTTATGGCGCAAAAAATCGTATTTCTCCTGCTGTCTGTTCTCCTATTGCTGACAGGCTCAGCCTGCGCGGTGGAGGGGGAATCAACAGTGAGCAGCGCTGTTGTGCCGCCCGGCCAGGATAGCTCGAAGATACTGGTTGCCTACTTCTCAGCGACCGGTACCACCCGCCCTTTGGCAGAGTATGCCGCGGAGCATCTTGGTGCGGACATCTACGAAATTACGCCCCAGGAGCCATACACGGAGGAGGATTTGGCCTATTACACAGACTGCCGTGCCGACCGGGAGCAGAATGACCCTAGCGCCCGGCCCACCATCTTCGGCAGCGTGGAGGACATGGGCCAGTATGACGTGGTGTTCTTTGGCTATCCCATCTGGCACGGGCAGGCCCCTCGTATTATCAGCACGTTTTTAGAGAACTATGACTTTGCTGGCAAGACCATCGTGCCTTTCTGTACCTCCCACAGTAGCGGCATCGGCTCCAGCGCGGATAATCTGTATGATTTGGCGGCGAGTGCGGAGTGGCTTGAGGGAAGCGGTTTGGCGCCGGCACCAGCAGAGATGAGATAAACGGCTGGATAGATGGCCTGGATTTGCCTATTCAATCAGCAACCCTTCCTTATGATGGTACTTTCCCCCAGCACGAACATATGGGCGAGGGAACCGGAGCCATGCCGGGCCGGGTGGTCTGGGCGCATGACCCAACTTCTGTAAGCTGGGATGGCAGCGGCTACTGGTGGGAACTTTCCCACTTTGACGAAACAGCCATACAGAAGATGGTGGATGAGAGCATTGCCCATCTGGGCGGCAAGTCTACCCAGAAAGAGGGATGGCAGGCACTGTTCGCCTACAAAAGCGAGGGCGGCTACCGTGCCGGGGAAAAAATCGCTATCAAGGCCACCATCAACGGATCGGCGGTGATGGATGAGGATAACTCTGGCGAAACTGCCATGAGTTATACAAACCCGGTGTTGCTTAAGGCTCTGCTGGTTTCTCTGGTAGAAGATGCGGGAGTTGCTCCGGGTGATATTACGGCGTATGATGTGTCCAGGCTGTTCCCAGATTACATGGTGGAGTTGTGTACCAGAGGCGATTTACAAGGTGTGAACTTTGTGGGACGCAACAACGGTATTGCTGACGAGAGCGCGCCTATCGTCTGGCCCCAGGAGTTCAGCGGGCGGGTCAACTACCTGCCAACCCGTGTGACGGAGGCTAAGTACATAATTAACCTCGCCAATCTCAAGGGGCACAGCTATGGTATTACCCTTTGCGGCAAGAACCACTTCGGGAGTTTTATCAACGGCAACGCCATGCGCCCACCGGAGGGGGCAAATCTTCACCAATGGCTGACCAGGGACGAGATGGGTATTTACAGTCCCCTCGTGGATCTGATGGCAAACGCTGACCTGGGCGGTAAGACGGTTCTCTATATGCTGGACGCATTGATCTTCGCCCCCAGCGAAGGGGCGTCTATCACGAAAGAGAATGCTACATGGCAGCAGGAGCCTTTTAACGGCGGCTATACGGCCAGTGTGTTCGTCAGCCAAGATCTGGTTGCTATCGACAGTGTTGGCGCGGATTTTCTGAGCAATGAACCTACGGTTACTGGCTATAATCGGGCCACAGCCAGTGTGAATAATGAGAATTATCTCCATGAGGCCGGGATGGTGGGGAATGCTCCCTCTGGCACAGCTTATACAGACAGCCAGGGGCACAGTGCCACAAACCTGGGGACGCATGAGCACTGGAATAACAGCATAGAGAAAAAGTATAGCCGGAATCAGGGGAAAAGTGAGGGCATTGAACTTGAATCATTTTTTTATCATGGATATGGTGTGTAAAGTGCTGAGATGATAAAATAAAGCACATGAGATAAGCGAACAACAGCAGAAAGGCTCTGGGACAACACCTTGTCCCAGAGCCTTAACCTTACCGCAACCGCTGAAAGAAGTCGCGGAGCAATGAGCGGGCGGCATCCTCGCAGAGGCCGCGATAGACGTGGATGGGTGGGGCAGCGGGCAGCAGGCGCAGGTCGGTGGCAGAACCACAGCAACCAGCGGCGGGATCGTCTGCGCCGTAAATGACCCGTCCTAACCGGGCATTGATGGCCGCCCCCATACACATGGGGCAAGGCTCCAGGGTCACGTACAGGTGCGCGCCGGTGAGCCGCCAGGTACCGGCTTTCCGGCAGGCTTGCGCGATGGCCTCTACCTCGGCGTGCGCCAAGGCATTACCAGAGGTTTCCCGGCGGTTGCGGCCCTCCCCTATCACTTGGCCGTCCCATACTACAACCGCGCCTACGGGTACCTCACCAGCGGCGGCAGCCTCTTGGGCCAGGGCAAGGGCCCGGAGCATATAGCGCTTTTCCGGTAGGAACTCCCGTTCCATTACAGGAAGAGCACCGCGGTGTCCAGCAGTGCCAGGACAAACACAGCCCA
Source organism: Acutalibacter caecimuris (assembly GCF_034335085.1). Classification (NCBI taxonomy): domain Bacteria; kingdom Bacillati; phylum Bacillota; class Clostridia; order Eubacteriales; family Acutalibacteraceae; genus Acutalibacter; species Acutalibacter caecimuris. The sequence continues at coordinate 41,560 of NZ_JAWXXJ010000013.1, forward strand.
TATCAGCGGGGTGGAGAGGATGCAGGCAACGGTTTCCCCACCGCGCAGCGGGGGAAGGGCCATGGGCGCCGGTTGGGGTTGGGCATAAGCAGCCCGTGTGCGCTGTTTGCGGAGGTGGCCGATTATCAGCAAGATAACAAAGGCAATAGCACCCAGGAGCAGGGGGGCCAGCGTGAGCAGGGCCTGGAACAGCGTTTGCATCCAGGAATTCAGGGGCAGAAGTTTGGCATAGCTGCCCAACACCGCCAGGCCGTTGTTGGCGATATGGATAAAGACAGTGATCCAGAGGTTGCGGGTTTTTGCGTAAGCTATGGCCATGCCCAGCCCGGCAATGGTGGCAAAAACCACGCTGTAAAGGGTGAGGTGGGCTAGACCAAAGATCAATGCAGAGCCCACAATGGCAAAGCCCTGGCCAAAGGGCCGTAGGGCAGAGAAGATCACGCCACGGAAAGCAAATTCCTCTACAACAGGTACCAGTATGGCAACGAGGAAAAAGTCCAGGGCAAAGCGGCCCCAGGTGTCGCCCTGGCCAATCACGGCAAAAGAATCGTTAGCACCCAACATTTCTAACAGGGTTTCCAGGACAGCCGCAGGGTAATTGCCGGCTATGGATAACCCAAGCCCGGCTAATACCCATAAAAACCCGGTGAAAAAGCCGGTCTTTTCAAAGCGGAGAAAATCACCCCAACTGCCTTTATAGGCAAACATATAAATCAGCGCTGGCCCGGCAGTGCAAACCGGTGCCATGACCCCGGACATCAGCGTAAGGGACAGGGTGTCCGTACGGACGTCGATACCGGCGAACAGGAAGATTTGTGTAAGCAATAGTTGTAGCAGTACACTGGCCGTTACCTGTAGCAGGACAATGGCAGCGGCGCGGTTTAGGGTAAACCGTGCCCGGACCTTGCGGGGATCTTTGCGCTGAACGGCAAAGCTTGGAGCGGGATACCCGGCCGGGATATAATAGGGCACAGCCTGAACCGGCTGCGGATAGGTTGGCTGGGGCGGGTAATAGGTAGGGTAAGCTTGGTGAGCAGGGGCCGCAGACGGGGCAGGACTATGGTTGGTAGGTGGGGCAGGGTTATAAAACTGGTTCATATGGTTCATGGCCATTTTTCCTTTCGGTGGAAACGAAACTTGATAGAGAATATATCAAAATATATTATATACCAAAAAGCGGAAATGTACAAGGAGAAAAATTATCAGGGTGAGTTGAGGGTGAGTGGACGTTAGGTTCCTATACAATGGCAAAAAGGTGAAGGGAATAGTGGCGGTTGGTTCTCCGGGCGGGCAATTCCCCTATGCAGGCAGAAAACGCATTCGGGTATGCTCAGATTACGAATGCACCCTGCGGAATTCTGAAGGGGAAAGGGAGAAGTGGTCCCGAAACAGTTGGGAAAAGTAAGAAAAATTGCTGTATCCCAGTTGGGCGGCGATCTGGCTTACCGGCTGATCTGAGTGGGTCAGCATTTCTTTGGCAGCGTTCATTTTGGCATCTGTAATAAACTCCACCAGGGATTGGCCGGTTTTCTGGCGGAAGGTCCGGGAGAGGTACTCCGGGCTTACGTGGATATTTTCCGAAACCTGGTTGCGGCTGATTTCTCCCAAAACATGGCTTTCTACATAGGCCTTGGCGCGCTCGACTACAGTGGCCTCATCTCCCAGATCCAGTAGGCGGCAGACCTGCTGGTTGATGGTTTCCACCCAGTTAAGTAGCTGCGGCAGAGAATGGGCGGCCTCCTCTTGAAAAAAACTTTCCAACTTTTGAAAGGGAATTTGCTTTTGATTGAGGAAGGTCCCCAGCATTTGAAGATAGTGCTGATAGAACCGGGATAGGAATTCCCGGTTGAGTTGGGGGCAAGACTCCAAGTACTGTTTGACATGGGACGTCACCCCTTTGGGCTCCCCTTGCCTCAACAGGATGGTCCACAGCGGGAAGTCGGGTTTGGGCTTTGTCCAGGAGTGGGTGCCGCTTTCCTCCCGGTAAGGGAAGAAAAAGACCCCTGAAACTTCTACGATATCATGTTCTGTGTGTAAAAGCATAAGGAGCTCCGGCCTAAGCTCGTCTAGGGGGACTTCCCGGCCTGCACAGAGTAGGAAACCGGCCGGTAAGGTGGCGGCTGCCGTTTCCAGAAAAGAACCAAGCGCCTGGGAAAGGATGTCCTGGGGGATGGAACCAGGGAACAGGAGGAGAATTTGGTGGGCCAGGAGTAGGGGGCGGCAGAGGAGTTGGGGGAAGGAGTCTACAGCCATATTGACCACTGCCGGCTTGGTGCCCCAATAGCTGTTTTCCTCCTACTTTTGAAAGTCCTGCTTGCTGGCAATGAGTACAGGGGTACAGGTGTATTCCGGCGTAATGTCCACATGGAACTGGTGGGCGGCGCGCCGGATGGAATCCCATACAGGGAGTATCTCCCCCTGAACCAGTTGACGGAAAAAGGCCAACTGCCGGTTACCCCGTTCTGTCTGCATATCCTTCATGTGGGCGACGGCCTTACCAACCGCCTGTTTGACTTCATCGAATGAAACAGGCTTTAGGATGTACTCCAAAGTTTCCAGGGAAAGGGCCTCTTTGGCGTAAGCAAAGTTGGCATGGCCGGTGAGGAAAATACTGATGGTGCCATAGCCCTGCTCCCTTACCCAGTGCAGCAGTTCCAGGCCGGTGCCTGCGGGCATCTCAATATCGCAGAGCATAATGTCGACCTGTGCCTTGCCGAAAATCTTTTGGGCCTGGCTCATACTGAAAGCGGTGGACACCTGGGCGACACCCAGGGAATCCCAATCAATGGAATCCCGTAGGCGCTTTACGGTAAGATCCTCGTCATCAACAATCAAGAGATGTGCCATTTAAGCGTTTCCTCCCTCTATTGGGATGGTGATCGTGGTCAGGGCGCCCCCGCCCGGCGGATTGGATAGGGTCAGGCTGGCTTGATCCTGATAGAGCAGTGCCAGCCGCTTGCGCACATTTTCTATGCCCACATGGGGATTACCGGGGGCCTCCGGCAGCGTTCCATCCAATACATGGGCAGGGTAGCCGGGGCCGTTGTCCTGGATGGACACAACCAGCCGCCCGGCAGAGAGATAGGCGTTGATTTCCACCTGCACCGAATCCTCCCCGGTAAATGCGTACTTCATGGAGTTCTCTACAAAGGTCTGCAACAAAAACAGGGGTACTTTCCGTTCAGTTAGTGCCTGGGGGATTTGGCAGCACACGGAAAGCCGGTTGCTGTAGCGCAGTTTTTGTATGGCCACATAGCTTTCCATATGCCGTATTTCGTCTTGAAGGGGTACAAGGTCCGAGTGGGACTTCAAAGAGTATCGGAAATATTTCGTAAGGGCCAGCACCATTTCCTGAATGGTGGGAAAGTCCCCTACCTGGGCCAGGCTGTAAATTACATTGAGGCTGTTGATATAAAAATGTGGAGTCAGTTGTAGCTGTAAAAACTGCATCTCTGTCCGTTGGGCATCCAGTTGCTTTTCATAGGCGGATATTTTCAGTTGGCTGATTTCCGCGGCCATACGGTTAAAGTTGGCCCCGATCAGTTGGAATTCCTTGTAGACCCGGGGCTGTTGGAAACGGATAGACAGGTTCCCGTGGCCGAAATTCTGCATAACGGAGCAGATCTGGTGGGTAGGCGCCACGACCCGGCGGTGGATCAGGAGCAAAAAGAAAGGGGCGGCCAAAACCAGCAGGACAGTGATCAGGGCCGTTACATCCTGAAAGGTGCTAAGCCCACGCAGAATACTAGTGGTATGCAGTAGGGCCACCAGGGACAGATCCCCGCTATCCAGTGAAGCGGCGATGGTGTTATAAGTTTCCCCGTCAAAGCGGCAGATACCAAAGTCCTGTTGGCTTTTCTGGAGGTCAAATTGCTGGGAGAACTGGGGATAGCCGGAGAATAAAGGTGCTCCTGTCTGGGATACCAGCCCTACATAGTCCAGCTTATGGATTTCCGACTTGCCCAGATAGCCCAGGAATTTGGTAATGTCAATCCACACACCGATGTCGTAGTTACCCCGCCGTAAAATGCGTAAAAGGCAAAAATCATCCCCGATCTGGATGCCGGTCCAGTTAGAAACCCCGCCGTCTTCAAATGCCTGGGCATAAACTTTTGTTTGGGATACCAGGGCCTGCTTTTTTGCAAGATTATCGTAGCTTACCATGCTGGCAGTCAAACGGTCTTGCTTGGGACTGTAGGTGAATACACCGTCCAAAAAATCGTAGGTGCCCAAAATTTCCCCCAAAGCGTTGCGCACCCGCATCTGGCTCAGAACCTGGTCATCCTGTACAGAAAGGCCGGGGGAGGCCACCCCATCCTTCATATCCATGTTTAACAGGTTTTTCTCAATCATCGCCAAAATGGAATCCACCTGGTTGCCAAATAGGGAGATGGTATTCCGGCCTAAGCTGGCCGCTTGGCTTTGCAGCAGCCAGGCGGAATAGACGTTGCTGATGACCAGCAGGGCCAAAAGCGGCGCGATAATGGATACCAACAAAAGCGGGATGGCGGTTCGGATACTGTTAGAGAAGGGAAACTTTTTCACGTTTATCACCTCGCCGATGGCCGTTCTTTTTTATCATAATAACGGAGAAACTTGCCGATGTCAAGCGGTGGGAAGGTGAGAAGAAGGGGCGGGTTTTAAAAGGATGGCACAAAATCAACAATTCCGGTTACAAAAACGGCAGTTTTGAAAAAGCCTTTTGGTTATAATACAGTTGAACGAAAGGACGCTATTTGAAAAACAAAAGGAGGAAACGCAATGAAACGTACAAGGGAATGGGGCTACAGAATGCTGGCCCTGTGCTTGGCAGTGGCCCTGCTGTGCTCCATCAGCGCCTGCGGTGGCAAGCCCCAGGACAGCAGCAGTACCAGCAGCCGGGGGGAGGTTTCCGCCGTCCAGCCAGAAGAGCCCCAGGGCGGGGAGGAGCCAGCGGAACTGGTTATGTCCTTTTGGGCCTCTACCGAGCCTGCTGCGTTGAACCAGGTATTTGAGGCCCTGAGCGAGTACACAAAGGGGAAGATCGGTGTGACTGTAAAACCCTTTACGGTCAATATGTCCAACTATCCGCAGCAGATCAATCTAATGCTGTCCAGCGGGGAACAGATTGACCTGATGTGTTGCTATTACCAGTGGTTCCAGAGCCTGTATTCCAAGGGGCATTTGAAAGAGCTGGAATCCCTGGTAGAGTCGGAGGGCCAGAGGATTATAGATGCCATTGGCTGGGACTTTTTGAATGCCGGGCGGGTTGGTACAGGCTTATACGGGTTGACGACGAACCGGGATTTGGCCAAAGAGTATGGGTTCTTGATCGATAAAGAGATGGCCGAGAGGAACCATATCGATTTGGACAGCCTCCACAGCTTTAGCGATATGGAGGCAGCGTTTGAGATCATCAAGGCCAACGAGCCCGGTGTTACCCCTGTTACCGGCACGGAGGTCACGTATGCTGCCGAGTATCTGATTCCTGGTGCGGATTTGTTGACGGATGGTTTGGGGGCCCTGCTGGACTATGGCGAAGACTTGACCGTAGTCAATTTGTATGCCAGCGATGCGTATATGGAAATGGCGAAGATGACGCGCAACTGGTTTGAAAAAGGGTACATTTCGGAGGATGTGGTAACATCCGGTGAGAACGCCCGCTCTTATTTTAAGGCAGGGACGGCTTTCTCGGCCCTGTCTACCTTAAAGCCTGGTTACGCTTTTAAGGAGTCTAAGAGTATTGGCAAAGAAATGGCGCAAGTTGGCGTTATGGCCCCCACAACGAATACCACAGTGGTGCAGTCCATCCAGTGGACAGTCCCGGAAAATACCGACTACCCGGAGAAGGCTATGCAACTGCTGAACCTGATGTATTCTGATGAAACCGTAATGAACCTGCTGGCCTGGGGGATCGAAGGGGAACACTATGAGGTGCTGGATAGCGGCCTGATCGATTATCCCGAAGGTGTTACCGGCGAGAGTTCCGGGTACAACCTTAACGCGGGCTGGATGCTTGGCAACCAGTTTATCTCCCATGTCTGGAACGGCGATTCCCCCACCATTTGGGAGGAAACCGATGCATTCAATAAAGATGCAAAAAAGTCCAATGCTTTTGGGTTCTCCTATGATTCGTCTACGGTCAAGACCGAATTGGCCGCCTGCTCCAATGTGGTCAGCGAGTATGCCGTGTCCCTAACCTCTGGCCTGGTAGACCCGGAAACGGCCATCCCTGAGTCTGTAAAGAAACTGGAAACTGCCGGTATCGATAAGATTATTGCGGAGAAACAGGCCCAGTTGGACACCTGGGCTGCGGAAAACGGAAAGAAGTAAAAGGGGAGTTCAGATATATTACATGGATCTCTTCTTGCGGAGGGCCTCCCAGCTTGCGGATGGAGGCCCTTCGCAAAGCAAAAAAGACTGGAGGAGAGCAGCTATGAGGAGCAAGAATAAGCTGCAGAAACTGAAAAAATTCATCCCACTTTACCTGATGATGGTACCTGCGCTGCTTTACCTGCTGATCAACAACTATCTGCCCATGTTTGGGCTGGTCATTGCCTTTAAAAATGTAAATTTCAAAAAGGGTATATTGGGCAGCGACTGGGCCGGGTTTGACAATTTTAAGTACTTATTTGCCACCCAAGATGCCTGGGTCATTACCCGGAACACCCTGCTGTATAACATTGCTTTCATCATTGTCCATACCTTCCTGGCGATTTGCCTGGCTATTATCCTCAGTGAACTGACTGCCAAAAGGAGCAAACGGTTTTACCAAAGCGTAACGCTGCTGCCCTATTTGATCTCCATGGTGATTATCAGCTACTTAGTCAACGCTTTTTTAAGCAGCGACACAGGGTTCCTTAACAACAGCGTGCTCCCTCTGCTGGGGTTGGAGCCGGTTTCCTGGTACACAGACCCCGGCAAGTGGCCAGCCATCCTGATAATTGTGGATGCCTGGAAAAATGTGGGGTACCTGAGCATCATCTACTACTCCGCCGTGCTGGGCGTGGATCGGGAGTATCTGGAATGCGCGGCCCTGGAAGGGGCTACCAAGATGCAGCAGATCCGTAAAATCATTTTGCCGCTTATATCGCCGGTTATCACCATTATGGTTCTTTTGGCCATTGGGAAGATATTTTATTCGGATTTTGGCCTGTTTTATCAGGTGCCTATGGACGCAGGCCCCCTGTATCCAACCACCAATGTAATCAGCACCTACGTGTACCGCGGCCTGATGCAGTTAGGGGATATCGGAATGTCCTCCGCAGCGGGGCTTTACCAGTCGGTGGTAGGGTTTATCCTGGTGCTGATTTCCAACCTGATCGTACGTAGGCTGGAGCCGGAGAACGCTTTATTCTGATACATGGAAAGGAAAAAACCTTATGAAAGCACGGGAGGAACGGGTTTTCCAGGCAGTGTCCCATGTGATTATGATTTTGGCGTCCGCTGCTTGCGTTATTCCCTTTTTACTGCTGATTATTTCATCGTTTACAGACAACAACACCATCGTGGCAAACGGCTATTCCTTTTTTCCGGAAAAGTGGGGCCTGGATGCTTACCGCTACCTGTTCCAGCGCAGCGGCCAGATCCTACAGGCTTACGGGATCACCGTGCTGGTCACAGTGGTGGGTACTGCGGGGAACCTGCTGTTTACAACCATGCTGGCCTATCCTCTGTCCCGGGCAGACCTTCCGGGTAGGAAAGCTTTAAGCTTTATGGTGTTTTTTACGATGCTATTCAATGGGGGCCTGGTACCAACCTACCTTTTGTATACCACCTACCTGGGGGTGAAGAACACACTGGCTGGGTTGATCGTCCCCCTGTTGTTGCTGAATGCCTACTGGGTAATGATCATGCGCACTTTTTTTCAGAACAGTATCCCAAAGGCAATCATTGAGTCGGCCCAGATTGACGGCGCCTCGGAAATGCGGATATTCTATAAGATTATCCTGCCTATGGGCAAGCCTATCATTGCTACGGTGTGCCTGTTCGCGGGGATTACCTACTGGAACGACTGGTATAACGGGATGGTCTACGTTACGGAAGCAGATCTGTTTAGCATTCAGCAGTTACTGAACCGGATGCTGTCCGATATCCAGTTCCTACAGACCAACGCCTCCATGACGGGGGCGGCAGATTACATCAGTAAAATTCCGGGAACAACGTTGCGCATGGCCATTGCTGTGGTGGGCATCCTGCCCATTCTGGTGATCTATCCCTTTATGCAGAACAACTTTGTAAAGGGTATCGCTATTGGTGCGGTGAAGGGGTGACAGGCTCTTAGCATATCTAAGAAAATCATCCTGGTTCACGGGAAATACCAATCAAACAATATAAATAAAGGAGCGATAGACAGATGGAAGAGAAAAAGATCCGGATTGGCATCATTGGCTGCGGCGGGATAGCCAACAGCAAACATATGCCCTCCCTCAGCAAGCAGCCTGATGTGGAACTGGAAGCCTTTTGCGACATTATGGAGGAGCGTGCGCAAAAAGCCCGGCAGGATTTTGGAACAGAGGACGCAAACGTGTACACGGACTATAGGGAGCTGCTTAAAGACGAGTGCATTGACATTGTACACGTCTGCACCCCCAATCGTGAACATAGTTTCATTACAGTGGACGCCCTGGAGGCAGGAAAATATGTGATGTGCGAGAAACCTATGGCCATCAATGGAAAAGAGGCCCAGAAGATGCTGGATGCAGCCCGGCGTACCGGCAGGAAATTGACCATTGGCTACCAGAACCGCTACCGGCCTGATGCCTGGTATCTGAAACGGGCCTGCGACGCGGGAGAACTGGGGGAAATCTACTATGACAAAGCCCATGCCCTGCTCCGCCGTGGGGTACCTACCTGGGGCGTGTTTATAGACGAGTATGAGCAGGGTGGCGGGCCCTTGATTGACATCGGCACCCATGCCTTGGACCTGACCCTGTGGATGATGGACAACTATAAGCCCCACTTGGTCGTGGGTAGTGTATTCCGTAAACTGGGTGGCCAAAAGGAAACCGGTAATTCTTATGGGGATTGGGACCCTGATAAAATCACGGTGGAAGATTCCGCTTTTGGTTTTATTGTGATGGAAAACGGCGCCACCATTTTATTGGAGTCCTCTTGGGCGTTGAATACATTGGATATTGGGGAGGCAAAAACTTCCCTTTGCGGCATAAAGGCCGGCGCGGATATGAAAGATGGGCTGCGCATCAACCGGGTTAAGTACAACAAATGGGTGACGGAGCAGGTTACGCCGGATTCAACGGTGATTACCTCGTATGGGGTGAAAGTGGAAAAGCCCTCCGATGTGGAGGCCAGGATGTGGCTGGATGCAGTGAAGAATCATACTGATGTGGTGGTGAAACCGGAACAGGCCATCGTTGTCACCCGGATACTGGACGCGATCTATCGTTCCGGGCGGACAGGAAAACCTGTGATTTTTGGCAAAAACGGGCTGCCTGAGGAATAATTAGGAAGAAAGCCGCTTGCAAAACTACCTGTAAGCGGCTTTCCATGTGGTTAAAAGTGGGAGGGGGTTCCCAGTTCCACACAGGCTGAACAGTTTTCCCATCCCTGCTGTTTACTTTCTCATCCCTATGGTTTAAATAAAGCAGCATCCACGCACCAGCTTTGCGCGACGCTGCCTTTTAAGAAAAGGAGGATACAGTATGACAAAAAAACAAAGGGTTTCAGCCGTTTTGCGGGGGGAAAAGCCCGACCATATACCCGTGGGGTTTTCCTTACATTTCCCTGAGGGCAAAAACGCAGGGGAGGCCGGGGTACAGGCCCACCTGGAGTTTTTCCGGGAAACAGATACAGATTTGGTGAAGATCATGAATGAGAACCTGGTGCCTGCCCAAGGGGCGATCCGGCGGCCAGAGGATTGGAACTGTATTGCGCCTGTTAAGCAGGAAACGCCCTTCGTAAAAAGGCAGTTGGAGTTTTCAAGGGCTATTTTGGATCAATATTCTGGGGAGGGGTATTCTCTGGGGACGCTCCACGGCATTACGGCCTCCACCATCCACCCCATTGAACAGGCATATGGCTATGATGGGGCACGGACCCTTTTAGTGGAACATCTGCGGGAAAACGAGGGGCCTGTACTGGATGCCATGAAACGGATTGCCGAGGGGATGTGCCAACTGGCCTGGGGTTATCAAGAGGCAGGCGTAGATGGGGTCTACTACGCGGCTTTGGGGGGCGAGGGCCGATGGTTTACAGACGGGGAGTTCTCCCAGTGGATTGAGCCGTTTGACAAGCTGATCCTCTCTGAAATCCGCAAAGCAGGGCTGGGCGTTTTCTTGCATATTTGTAAAGATCAACTACAGATGGAGCGCTACCGGAGCTATGGGGCATTTTGTGATGTGGTAAACTGGGGCGTCTATGAGGCTCCCCTGTCTATGGAAGAGGGCCAAAGGCTATTTCCTGGAAAAGTGTTGATGGGCGGCTTGCCCAACCGCAGCGGTGTGATGACCGAAGGCAACAAGGAACAGTTGACCCAGGAGGTAAGGGGGCTAATCCGGCGGGTTGGCCCTACCCATTACATATTGGGCGCAGACTGCACCTTGCCCACTGAGTTGCCATATGAGAAGATCAACTGGCTGGTGAAAGCCGCCAGGGAAATCGGTTTGTGATAGGCGGTGGAGATAGAAACGGTAGACTGCTACCCATACCGGGAAGGGCGGAGCATCCTTGGCAGAGACGGGATGACCCAGGCCGTCCCAGAGCAGGGTTTTAATGGCGAAAACCCCGCTGTAGGGAATATAGCTGCGGTACTGGTTCCAAATTCAGTCGGCTGGCGGCCATTCCAGATCAGCGGGTTATAGGAAGGCTAGGCCGGGTTTAGGTTTGCATGGTGAGTTTGACCTCCCCGGTGATCCCGCTGCCACAAGTTGGTTCCTGTACGCCCATAAACTGAGCAGTGGGGTCATCCTTGCTGACGGTGTAGGCCCAGCGCTCCAAAGTGGTGGCAACCTCAATGCGCAAGGTGTTTTCTCCGGGCCGGGCAAGGGCCGTCAAATCATAGCGGAAGGGTGGGACGATCTGGATACCGGCAGTCTGGCCGTTGACAAATACTTCAACGCCTTCCATGGCGTTGGTCACTTCCAGGGTTAACTGGCCGCTGCTGTAAGTAAAGGCACTGTCATAGCGCACAAACCCGGAAAAGGTTGGTTGTTCCTCTGCCAACCGGTCAGGTAGTGTGACTGCTTTTGCCGGGCCAAAAGTGGGGTATTCAATGCTTTGGCAAGTAGAACGCTGCCAGGGGGCCAGGGGAAGTTCCTTGCAACCGGGGGTTACGGGGGCTTTAAGCAGGGACGGGTCAGGTTCGTCCAAAATTAGCAGGTAGCCCCGCAAGGGTTCCAGGCACAGGGAGAGGCTGCCGCTGTTGATTTGCGCGGGAAAAATGGTGTTTTCCCAGGGGTCATACCAGTAACAGGGGCCGGTTTCAGGCAGTTCTGCCGTACCTATGTATGGGATAGTGCCTTCATTTACAAAGTAGTACAGAGCAACATCCCCCTGATAGTGCAATACCCGCACAAAGCTATCTGCCGGGGCGAGGGCGGCATCCCTTGCCCCGGCTTGTTCCGCAGCGGAAACCACCTGGCCAAGGGGAAGGGCCTGAGCCTGCTGCAAGGTTTCGGGCAAAGGTGCATCACTGTCAGAGAGGCCCTGGGGTGCACCGCCTACAAAGAGGACGGGGAATCCCTGCTCTATCAGACCGGCAAGGGCATGGGCCGCCGCACTGGGGAGGAACTGGCTTGCCGGCACAAGCAGCAGGCGGTAGGTCTGGCCGTTTACCTGTAGGCCCCTCTGGGTTTGGGTGTGATAGCGGTCCGGTTCGGCAAACACATCGCAAGGCAGGGTATCAAATTGAATTTGTGCCTCGGTGAGTGGACGGGCGATCTTTTGAGTTAACATGGCCGTGCCGGCCCATTCGGCCTCGCCGTGGTACAGCACCGCTGCCCGGCTAAGCCGCCGGCCACCGGAGATCAGCGTGCAGACCCGGTCCATGTAGGCCATCAGCCGGCCAAAATGCCGGTACTGGGGGTTGTGTCCATGGGCGTAGAAATGAGGCGGGCAGTCTGGATCCGGGAAGAGCGCGGGGCTAAAGGCATGGGGCACAAAATGGTTGATCCCACGCACCATGAAGTGGTCGGCCAGATATTTTTCCAGGCGCAAGCCCTCTGCCCAGCCATAGGCCCCAAAAATCTCACACATAGCGTCGCCGTGCTTTTGGGGTTCAATGGCGGCAGCGCTGGCGGCCAGGTTGCCCAGCATGAAGTGGTAGAATTCCCCGTCCCGCTTTTGGCCCATAGTGCCGGTATCCGGCCCATCCTCGCCCTGAGGCAGTACCTGCCCACCAATGTCATCAATGCCGGCCATATCTTGACCGTCCAAGCCACGGAAGTAATGGCCCAGGCTGGCCCCGGTGCGGGCGTGGGCGTTGCCGTCCTCAATCAGGTGGCCGATGTACTTCACCCCATGCTCCCGGCACCACCGGCCGATCTGCCGGCTGAAACATGACCGTACCTGCCGGGTAGCGATGTCCATATAGGTATAGCGTAGCCGGGCAGTTTTCCGGGGATCGGCGGCGTTGTCCCACAGCAGGTATAGCTGGTTGGCCCAATGTTCCCCCAAGGCCTCTTCCAGCAGGGGAGGCAGGGTATTGGCAAAAGGTAGATCCTGGTCCGTGCCCAGCGGGTTGTCAAACCAGAACAGATGGCCGTTACCCAAGTCGGGTTCGTCAGAGAAGAAACCGGCAATGGTCTTGCCGAAATCAGCCTGGTAGTGGGCCCAGTGGGGCGCATATACCGCGTCGATGAGCAGACGGCAGGCCCGCTCGTCCATCATATTCATATATTCCCGGCGGTAGCCCAGGTTCCGGCTCAGGCCAATGACATACACGTTCCAGTTACCCGTGGGCTTTTGCCAGGTTACGGTATCTTCCCCGGCATAGGGGATATAGACAGCCTCCCCGGTACCCTCCTTTACGGCGGTCAGGGCAATAACCTGGTCATCGTCAAAGTGGGGCGGATCCGGCATCATGGCCGGTAGAGCAAATTCCTCCATTGGCCCCATAGAGGGATAGGCAGGAGGGATAAGCCCGGCCAGCGGCAGGGTAACGGTTTCCGCCTGGCCCTCCAGATGCAGTATGGTAGCACAGACGCTCTGCCGGTGCAGTTCCGGCGGGGCGTTTTTTAACGCGCCGTTGGCATAGCCGGTGGGGAAGTGGCTATCATCCAAAATCCACACTTTCATCCCCCGACGGCGGGCCTCATCCAAAATCACGTCCATATCCTGCCACCATTTTGGCCCGCAGAAGTCCGGGTGGGGACGGCTTTCTACACAGACAGCCTGGCAGTTGGCCTCGTCTATGGCCTGCATATAGCGGCGCAGGGTGGTTTCGTCCTCCCCGTGCTGCCAGAAGAAAGGCATCAAATGCCCGTCTGTGTGGCCTGCCAGTAGTGCCTTTACCTTGTCATTCATATGGAAACTCCTTCCTATATCAGCATTTTTGTGCTATAATTTTACCAAAAAATGGGATGGCTGTCAAATAACTTTCTCAGTAGAACCGGATACAGTACCTGCCAAAAAGGAAAGAATTCTTTATAGTTTTAGAGATGATTTAGAGATTGATGGTGTAAGATGGGGGTAGAATCTAACGGAGAAAGGATGTTAGCGCGATGAAGAAACGGATACAGAGATGGAGGAGAGCAGGATTGCGGGCTGCGGCCTGGTTTCTGGCCGGAACTATGTTGCTGGCGTGTACCGCTTGCCAGGGCAGCGAGCCGGAGAGTTCGGAGGTTGGGGACGGACGCCAGGGCAAGGGCCGTTATGTGGAAACCACGATGGGCAAGCCGGATACAGCTTGGGTACAGGCCCTGGCAGTGCAGGATGACCGGCTGATAGCCCTAGGAGGCAACGGGCTGTTCCAATCCCTGGACGGGGGAGAGAACTGGGAACGGATGGATATAGCAACCCCCGAACTGCAAGAAGCGATGGATACCTACGCTATCTGCAGCGGTTGCATAACAGAAGAGGGCGAGATCATTTTCTCTACCTTGAGCGAGGAAGATGGAACCATGGACGAGAAAACGGGAACTGTGAAAAGCATCTACCGCTACTATCTTTTGGACAAAGATGGTAACCAGCGGCAACTGCCTATCCAGTTGCCTGATGATCCTCCTGCAACCACAGGGGAAGATGTGGGGGCGGAGGACGGCCCCAGCGAAGAGGGCAGTGCCGATGAGGAAGAAGTGGTTACGGGAAGTTCTACCACTGTTACAGTGGGGGAGGAGGATGGCACCGTTTATTACGAGCCCCCTGCCAATGCCCCCCAAAAGATGATGGTAGGCCCTGATGGCACACTGCTGATAGGGGATATCAAAAACTGTATCCATCAGTTCGACCTGGAAACCGGGGAGATACTGCATACGCTGTACAGCGATACCCCTTGTGATAGTTTTGCGGTAGTGGGCAATACCCTGGTAGCCGGCTACTTTGATGGCGCTGGCCTGTACGATATGGATACCTGGGAAAAGAAGGACCCGGACCCGGTTCTGAACCAGTTCCTTACCGGCCGTATCCCGGAAGGGGAGGAAGACCTGATCAAACTGAATAGCGAGAACCTGAACGAGGCATATATCGGCGAGGGACCGGTGCTGCTGTTTGGCAGTGAGGAGGAGAATATCGTCTATATCAGCGGGCGAAACGGGCTGTACCGGCACCCCTTGGGGGGTACCAGTGTAGAACAGTTGGTGATGGGCGGGCTTACCTCCATGGGGGATCCTTCCTGCAACATAGAATTTATGGTAAAGACCGGGGGCAACAGTTTCCTGGCCTGCTGCGACTCCTCTCAGGGAGGGACAGGGTTCAGCATCCTCCGCTACCACTTTGACCCGGAGATGGACGCCACCCCTGCCAATGAGCTGAACGCCTTTTTGGTATATGAAAACACGTCGGTGCGCCAGGCCATTGCAACCTACCAGAAGGCCCACCCGGATGTGCTCATCAACATGGAGATTGCCCAGGGGTTCAGCGAGGCCACGCCCCTTTCCGATTCCCTGCGGGTGCTCAACGCCAACATCATGGCCGGTAAAGGGCCGGATCTGTTCTTTTTGGATGATATGCCGGTGGACAACTACATTGAAAAGGGCATACTGACCGATCTGAGCGATTTGGTGGACGAGGCTTGCCAGGAGGAAGAATTGTTCGAAAATATTGTGCGCGCTTATACACGGGACGGCAAGCTGTGCGCTGTGCCTACTGGTTTTGATGTGCCCATGCTGGTTGCCCCGCAGGATAAGCTGCCTCAGTTGGACAGCCTAGAGGCCCTGGCCGCAGCCGTGGAGGAGCAGCGCGCTGCCCATCCCTACAGCGAGCAAAACTCCATTTGTGGCCTGGTCTGGCCCTATATGGCGCTTGACAGGCTTTATGACGTATGTGCCCCCTCCTGGCTGCAAGAGGACGGGACCTTAAATCAGGAAAAGCTGCGGGAGTTCCTGCTTGCGGCCAAGCGCATCTACGATGCGGAGAGCACAGGCCGGCCTGAGAATGACGGGACCATGTTCTATAGCAACAGCTTTGGGCTGATGGGAGCGGATATCCTGACAGGGGTTTCCGCCATGGAAGTGGGGGCCATGATAGAGCCCAGTGGATATAACTGCCTGAAAACCGTGCTGGACAAGGTGGAGGGTTATGGTTACGCCCCCCTGAAGGGGCAGGTAGAGAATGTGTTTATCCCTAAGGGGTTGGTGGGCATTGGCGCTAAAAGCCAGCACCAGGAGGTGGCTCAGGATTTTGTAAGGTTTATGCTTACCAACCAGAACCAGGAAAATGCCCATAATTGCCTGCCGGTAGGTATTCCGGCACTGAAAAAGCTGTCAAACGCGGGTTCTTATACCGGTATCAGCGTAGGCGCCAGTGTTTTCGGCCAGGACGGCCAGGAGTTTAATATCCAGTACCGGGATTTGACCCCAGTGGAGGAGAACGAACTGGTAGAATTGTTGGAGGGGCTGGACACGCCCGCATACCAGGACATAGTGATGCGCAACGCGGTGATTGATCCGGGGGTCAATATGCTGATGGGGGAGATGGACCTGGATGCTGCCGTGGAGGAGATTATGAGCAAGGTAAACCTGTATCTGTCCGAATCATGAAAAAGAAAAGCCTGCAAAAATGCCGGCGGGAGTGGGCCGGGCTGCTGTTTGTCCTGCCCAGCCTGCTGGGGGTAAGCCTGTTTGTGCTGGTGCCCTTCCTGGACGTGGTACGCCGCTCCTTTGTGGGGGCGATCTCTGAGCAGTGGGTGGGGCTGGGCAACTATGCCGCTACCTTGGGGAACCCGGCTTTCCAGTTGGCGTGCAAGAATACCCTGCGTTTTGTGGGGGTGTGTATCCCGGCCTTACTGCTGCTCTCCTTGCTGGTGGGGGTGTTTTTGCAGCGGGAGAAACAGGTGGGGCCTATGCTCAAAACAGCTTTCCTGTTCCCTATGGCCATACCTGTGGCCTCAGTGGCCTTGGTCTGGCAAGTGCTGTTCCACGAAAACGGCATTGTCAATGGCCTGTTGGACGGGCTGGGGGTCAACCCGATACGGTGGATGAACAGCCCTGCCGCCTTTTGGGTGCTGGTGGGCAGCTACTTATGGAAAAACCTGGGCTATGACATTGTGCTGTGGATGGCAGGGCTTTCCGGCATACCGGACAGCCTGTATGAGGCCGCCCGGATAGACGGGGCCGGGGAATGGCGGCTGTTTAGGCATATCACCCTGCCAAGTTTACTGCCTACCTTTGCCACGGTTACGGTGCTGTCCCTGCTAAACTCCTTCAAGGTGTTCCGGGAAGCCTACTTGGTAGGCGGGGATTACCCCCATGAGAGTATGTACCTATTGCAGCACCTGTTCAATAACTGGTTTAGGGATTTGTCCTTTGACCGGATGGCGGCCGGGGCGGTGATGGTATGCGGTGTAATATTGCTGCTGATTTTCCCGCTGCAAAACCGGCTGGATAGGGAGGGCTAGGAGATGAAGAAACTGCTGCGCCGCCTGTCCCTGTTGGCTCTGCTGGGCGGGACTGCTCTGCTGGTGTGCGCGCCGGTGGCCTTCCTGCTGGCAGGTACATTTATGGATCAGAGGGAACTGCGGGAAAACCTGGGGCCTGTGCTATTGGCCCAAAGGGGCAGTTTCGCTCGCTGGAGCCTTTTGCCCCGGCTACCCACCCTGCGCCCGGCGGTGGAACTGCTGCTGGACTCCCCGGAGTTCTTCCATATGTTCTGGAACACCCTGTGGATGACAGTTGGCATCCTGCTGGGGCAGTTGGCGGTGGGGGCCCCGGCGGCATGGGGATTCGCCAGATACCGGTTTCCCCTGCGGCGGGCGCTGTTTGCCCTGTATGTCATTTTAATGCTGATGCCCTTCCAGGTGACTATGCTTTCCAGCTTTCTGGCCCTGGACCGCCTGGGGCTGCTGGATACCCGTTGGGCAGTGATTTTGCCTGGGGCCTTTTCTACCTTCCCGGTGTTCATCATGTACCGCTTTTTCCGTTCCATCCCGGAGGCCGTGCTGGAATCTGCCCGGCTGGATGCCCGTAGCGGGTTCCAGGTGTTCTGGTATATCGGGCTGCCACTGGGGTCGGCGGGGCTGGTTTCGGCCATGGTACTGGGCTTTCTAGAGTGCTGGAACCTGATCGAGCAGCCTTTGGCTTTCCTGAAAGACAAAACCCTATGGCCGCTGTCCCTTTACCTGCCAAACATTAGCCTGGAACGGGCTGGCCCTGCTTTTGCAGGTTCAACGGTTGCGCTGATCCCGGCCCTGCTGGTTTTTTTAAGCGGGCGCGATTATCTGGAGCAGGGTATTGTTGCCGCGGCGGTAAAGGGGTAGGGGATCGGATTTGATTCATTATCTTAGAAAGGAGCGCTTAGCCATATGGAAAGACCACCCATGCGCCACCTGGCAAAGCCCCGCCTGGGCCGCCTTCGGGTGAAAAAAGCAGCCAGCCTCCGGGCAAAGGCCCTACGTTGGCTGGCCGGTTTCCTGCTGCTCATGTTTCTCTTCACCATCCTGTCCCGGGCAGCGGACGAACTTACCATCCCCCGTGTTACCTTGGAAACAGCCAGCCAGCGGAGCATTGACCGTACCATTACCGCCTATGGCAAGGCCGGGGAACTTTCGGCCCGGGCAGTTACCACCTGTCCGGGTATCCGGGTGGCAGGGGTGGCCGTAAAAACCGGTGGCAAGGTGGAGAAAAACGCCCCGCTTTTTACCCTTGAGCAGGCTGATTTGGAAGAAAAATTGGCGGCTGCTAAACAGGAATTGGAAAAGATGGATATGGATCTGCGGGATCGGGCGGGCCGGGAAGAATTGGACAGCCAGGCCAGGGCTACAGCACTTATCCGGGCTCAGCAAGACTATGCCGCCGCCGAACAGTCGGCGAACAAGGAGGTGGAACGGGCCATACAGGCACTGGAGCGGGCAAAAGCCGCATTGGAAACGTATGTGCCACCTGTTTTGATTGATCTGACACCTTTGGAGGCTACGCTTAAGGCGGAACAGGAGGCGCTAAAGACCTTGGAAGGGCAGGAACAAGCCCTTCAGCAGGAGTTGGAACAGGCTGTGGCCCAGGCAAGGCAGGAGGCGACAGAAAGTGGCGGGGACGCGGATGCCGCCGAACAAGCTGTGCGGGCAGGGTATCAGCCAATGCTGGCGGAGGTGGCCGCTAAGGCAGAGGCTGCCCGGCAGGCCGAGCAAGCGGCTGCAAGGGCTTTGGAGGAGGCAAAAGCGCAGAACGAGCAGGCAGATAACACCAGCCTGCTACAGCAGGGGGTAGAAACGGCCCAGCAGGACTATGACCGGGCAGTAGAGAACCGGGAAACGGCCCTTCGGCTAGCGCGAAGAACGGTTGAGGACGCCCAGCGCCCTGATGCACCGGACAGCACCGGGGACAAGGAGCGGTTGGCCAGGGAGATACAGGCAGAGCAGGTACAGCAACTGGCAGAATTGTTGGAGAGTGGTGGGGTGATCCGGGCCCCGGAGAGCGGCACGGTCACAGCGCTGTTGGTTGAGCCGGGCCAGCCTGTGCCGGAAGGGACAGCCGTATTGTTGGCGGACAGCAGCGGGGGGGCGGTATTCACTGCCCAGGTACCCGCCGAGCAGGAAAAATACTTATCTTCCGGGGATGCCGTTACCCTGAAACAGGGGGACGGCAGGGAGCCGATCACGGGGCTGACGGTAGATGGCGTAGGGAAAAACGCCGCTGATCCCACTTTGTTGGATGTAACGGTTCGGCTACCGGCAGGTACGCTGGAGATTGGGCAGACAGCAGAGATGGTCTGTGTGCGAAAGTCCCGGCAATACCCCACCTGCGTACCGTTGAGCGTTTTGCATGAGGAGAACGGCCGGTACTACCTGCTGGTACCCCAAACCGTACAGACCGTGTTGGGACAGGAAACCACTGCCGCCCGGCTGGATGTAACCGTGCAAGAGAAGAACGAAAGCTATGCGGCGCTAACGGACAATGCGCTGGCTTATGGGCAGAAATATCTGGCTTTTTCTAGCAAGCCTGTAAAGGCTGGGGACCGTATCCGGCAGGAGGTAGGCTGATGGGCCGGGGGCGCTGGTGGCGGCTGGCCCTGTGCGGGCTTTTCCTGATGGGGTTGGCACTGGCCCGGTTGCAAGCTTACCGGCTGGCTGATATCCCGGATTTGCGCCTGTTATCCTTGAGCGGTGAGTCCTTGACCGGCTCTGCGGCCTGGGCGCTGGCCCGGCAGGAAGAGGGGGAGCAGCAACCAGCGGCTTTTGTGCTGTGGGGACAGCGTGTGGGGCAGGTTGTGGAGAACCCTGACCTGGCACGTAGCACGACCTTAAACGTTCTATTATTGGCGGGGGATTCCCCCTTGCTGGTGCCCTCTGATGCGCCGCTACTGTCAGGGGACACGGAGGGGTGCCTTTTGGACGAGGGCACGGCAATGGAACTGTTCGGCAGCCCGGCGCCGGTAGGATCGCAGGTAAGGTGGAACGGGCGCACTTTGACGGTACGAGGTATCTTATCCGGGAAGCGGCCTGTGCTGGCCGTACAGGCCCTTGCCGGTGACACCGGGCTGGGGCGGCTGGCTTTACAGATACCGGCAGGCAGTTGGCCCCATCGGTATATTGTGGAATTCTCCGGCCGGCTGGGGTTGGATGGCGTATGGGGCGCAGCCCGTACCTGGGCGGGAATAGCTGGCTTTTTCTCCCAACTGCCGGTATGGGTGTTGGTGCTTTCGGCCATCAGCCCTTTGTTGCGGACCGGGTTTAGGGCATTGGAATACCCAGCGGTGTTTCTGGCCTGCTTGTTGACAGCGGGGGCACTGTGGTTTGCAGGGCTGTGGCTGACGGGCTTTTCTATGCAGATTCCCCCGGAACTGCTGCCTGCCCAGTGGTCAGACTTTGACTTTTGGGTAGAACTGCTGCGGGAAAAGCAGGAAGAGCTGGCACGGTTTTTCCTGGAGGAAAAGACGGAGTATGACCTGGGGCTGTTCCTTCCAGCGGCAGGGGCTGTAGCCGCTGGGATAGGGACAGTGCTGCTGATGCCCCTATCCCTCAGCAGGGTAAAAGCAGCAAGCGGCAGGGGGCTGTGGGCCCTGTGCGCAGGGACGTTGGTTTTTAGCTTTTTGGCAGCTCTGTACACAGACGGCGCCCTGGCGACAGATCGGCCCCTATGGCTGGCCCCGCCCCTGTATTGGGTGGGGGACTACGTTGCCAGAAAGTTGGCAGGCTGGGCAAAGCAGGTGCAGCAGACGCCAGAGGATGCATAACCACTTCCTAATTAAAAAGGCAGGGCCTACTTTATAAGGTAGGCCCTGCCTTTTTTATAGGATGCCTCAAAGCAGCAGGTGGAATACCGCCCCACCACCGGGGGCGTCCTCTACCCACAGCCGGCCCCGGTGTAGCCCGGCAATTTCCCTGGCCACGCACAGACCCAGCCCAAAATGCTCCCGGTCTTGCCGGGAGGCATCACAGCGGTAGAACCGTAAGAAAATATTCTCTTTCTCCCTGTCCGGGATGCCGGGGCCTGTGTCTGCCACCGAGAAACAGTAACGGCCATTGGCCTGCCGGGCCAGACGCAACCCAACACTGCCGCCGGTGGGCGTATAGCTGAGGGCGTTGTCCAGCAATACCGCTAAGGCTTGTGTGATCCGGTCAGGGTCGCAGGGAAAAAGGGGGATATCCTCTTCGGGCAGGGCAGCGGAGAATTGTATCCCTTTCTCTCTGGCTGGGCCACAAAAACGCTCATAGATATCTAAAGTCAGGGTGTCCAGTGCCACCGGCGTACGCTGAAGGCTCCAACTGTGGCTGTCTGCATTGGCCAAAGCCAGCATATCGTCAATTAGCCGGGACATCCGGTGCCCTTCGGCGCGGATATTTTCCCGGAACCGGGCTTGTTCGTCCGGTCCGGCCTTTTCCAGCGCGGAGAGGTTAGAGAGCATGACGGTAAGGGGTGAGCGCAGTTCGTGGGAGGCGGAGGCCACAAATTGGGCCTGCTTGCGTTGGCTTTCCTCCAGGGGGATCAGCATTTTCCCCGTAAAGAACCAGGCGAAAATTGCCAGGGCAATGGCCCCGGTAAACACGATGACAGCGAACATGGCCCGCTGATGGAAGATTTGCTTTTCCTGCTGCTCCAACGGGCAGAGGATCAGCGCGCCCAGGGAGCCATAAGGCCGAGGAAAGACTACTGCGGCCCCGTAATACTTCATGCCGTCCTCATCCCTGAAATTGAACCGTACCGTCTGTGTCAGCACAGAATTGCGGGAGGGTTCCAGCACATTGAGCCCGCAGTTCTCAGCGGCAATGGCCTGGGCCTGGCGCTCCAGGCTCTCACGCGGTGTTTTTAGGCCGTTGTAGGCCAGCGGCTCAGCATTGTCATATATGGCGAGCAGTAGCTGCTGCGCGCCCTCAGTTTGGGCCAGCCATTGGCCGGAGATCACGGTGCGGCCCTCCAGATAGGAAATTACCCCGTTCACGTCATTGAGAAAGGCCTGGTACTGGGCCTGCCGGATGGCATTTTCGGAAACCATCAGGCACAGCAGGGTAATGGCCAGGGCAATGGAAACAGTGGCCAGGATGCAAAACCGGGTCATCTGCCGGCGCAGCCCTTGAAACATCGTTATCCCTCCTCCAGACGGTAGCCCACCCCCCGTACAGTGGTGATGCGCCACGCGCTTTTCACCCCCCGCAGCCTGCGGCGCAGGAAGTGGATGTAGTTGTCTAAATTACCGTCTTCTACGTCGGCCTCCGGGCCCCACACCCGCAGCAGCAAGGTTTCACGGGTAAGGGTGGTGTTGGGGTGGCGTAAAAGGGTTTCCAGCAGGTCGGTTTCCCGTTTAGAGAGCAGGTATTCACCGTTGGGTCCCTGTAAACGCTTTTCAGCGGGTATCAGGCACAGGTCACCGGTGGAAGTTGCCGGGGCCGCGGCCCAACTCCGGGGGCGGCGGCTGATGCTGCGGATACGGGCCATCAGTTCGCCAAAGGCAAAGGGTTTTACAATATAGTCGTCAGCCCCGGCGTCCAGGCCGGTGATCTTATCCTCCAGTTGCCCCAAAGCGGTAAGCAGGATGACAGGCGCGTCTACCTGCCGGGCGCGGGCCTCCCGCAGGACAGCCATACCATCCATGCCGGGCAGCAGGCGGTCCAGTAACACCAGGTCATAGGTGGTTTCCAGCAGGTAGTGCAGGCCGTCGTCACCGGCATGGCATACGTCGGTGGTTAGGCCTTCCTTCTCCAACTGGAATTTCAACGACTCCGCAAGGCGGCGGTCGTCCTCAATCAGTAAAATGCGCATGGCGCTCTCTCCTTTAGCACAAGTATAGCACAAAACGGGGGAAAAAGCAGCCCCCTGCCTAAATTACCAGTATAGCACAGGAATCTCTAAAGAATCTCTATAAGCTGCAAAAACAGACGCTGCCTGGTACGCTGGTATGTAGTATCTTGCTTACAGGCAGTGGCTATGGCCCATTAGGTAGGGGAATTCAAAAAGTTTTTGGAATTCGGCACACGCATTGTGAGTTTTCCCCTTGCGTTAACCTGATTTAGGGAGTATAATGGAGGCAATGCTTTATTGTGTCAAAGGGGGAGTGAAAGGGATGGGGCCTTTTAGTAAGAAACAGTGCCGGGCCACCTGGAAAAGCGCCGCAGTCTACCTGTTGACTGTGCTGAAATGGGGGATAGCCGCTATAGCTGTAGGGGCTGTTTGCGGCCTGTTGGGTACGCTGTTCCATGATGCCATTGATATGTTTACCCGCTGTCGGCAGGCTAATGGGGTGCTGGTGTGGTTTTTGCCGGTAGCCGGCCTGGTGACATTGCTGCTGTACCGGCTGTGCCGGGTGGATTTCGGCGCGGGTACCAACCTGATTATCCGCTCAGTCACCACCAATGAGCATATCCCTGTCCTCCTGGCCCCGCTGATTGTAGTAGGGACGCTGCTGTCCCATCTCTTTGGGGCCTCAGTGGGCCGGGAAGGGGCGGCCTTGCAGCTAGGGGGCAGTCTGGGGCATAACATAGGGGAGCTGTTTCGCTTTGACGAGGATGACGTGCGTACCATGTCTATGTGTGGCATGGCAGCGTGTTTTTCGGCCATGTTCGGCACACCGCTTGCAGCGGCAGTTTTTGTGCTGGAGGTCATCACCGTAGGCAGCCTGCACTATGGGGCTTTTTTACCCTGCATTGCGGCCTCCTATGCAGCGGCGGGCGTTAGCCGGGTGATGGGTGCGAAACCGATGGGGTACCCACTGCCAGCGGGTACCCCTTTGATCGGGCCGGGCGCGGCAGCGCAAGTGGCATTGTTGGCAGCCCTGTGCGCCGGGGTGGGTATCCTGTTGTGCCTGGCCCTGCACGGGGCAGGGCGTGTAGGGGAAAAGCTTTTTAAGAGCCCCTATCTCCGTATTGCGGCAGGAGGTATGGCCATGGCCCTATTGGTGAATTTATTTGGGTTGAAAGATTTTGCCGGAGCCGGTGGGCACATGATCGACCGGGCGGTAAGTGGCCAGGCAGAACCCTGGGCCTTTTTGCTGAAGATAGCCCTGACGGCTCTATGCGTGGGGGCTGGGTTCCGGGGCGGGGAGATTGTACCGACGCTGTTTATTGGGGCAACCTTTGGCTGTGTAGCAGGGCCCCTGCTGGGGCTGGACGCCGGTTTCGCAGCGGCAATGGGGATGGTGACAGTTTTCTGCTCGGTGGTGAACTGCCCTATTGCCACCCTGTTCCTGGCAGCGGAACTGTTTTCCACGGCGAACCTGGGCCTGTTTGCCATTGGGATTGCCGTAGCTTTTGTGTTGTCAGGGTATTTTGGGTTGTATAGCAGCCAAATCATCGTCTTTTCTAAGGTGAAACGCACCTTACGGGAGGGAAAGAGGACGCTGAAGGAGGAACTCTAGCCCAGGACAGGCAATAGCCGGACAGTTGAGGGGTTGGTGCGTTCTGGTAGCCCGGCTGGGCGAGAAGTGTGTAATCCAGATAAGTGGTTGATAAGGAGGGCGGTTAACATCCCGGAGGGTGTAAATCAGGTGGCAAAAAAGCAACTCCCCCGGTATTTCCAGGGAAGTTGCTTTTTCGTGCGTGGCCTTTGCAGGGTTATTTCTTAAACCTGTTGCCGGTATTGCAGTAGATAAGGGCGAAAATGCTCAGCCCTACCACTACCGCTAGATAGGCCCAGGTAAGCCATTCCAGGCCAAAGAGGAAAAGCCCCAAGCCATATAGAAGGCTGGCAATCCCAATGGCCAGCAAAATCTTGCCGGTAAACTTCGCCAATGCCGGGCCGTCCCATTGCGCCCGCTCTTCCGCGGACATGGTATTATACCCGGCAATAAGCCAGGTGCCTTTGCCCAGCATGAGCGGGATAGATAAGCCAATGAGGCTCAGGAAAACAAATGCAAAAATGGCCAGGCCCAATAGATCCTTTGCAGCCATTATGATACCTCCCATAAGGTTGGTGCCAACAGTTTCTCATGCTTACTGGATGATACTTTCCCCAGACATCTCCGCAGGCTGGGGCAGGCCCAGCACTTTCAGCATGGTGGGGGCGATATCCGCTAGGCGGCCGCCCTCCCGCAGTGTACAGGGGTGGTTGATAACACAGAAGGGTACCGGATTGGTGGTGTGGGCGGTAAATGGCGTGCCGTCATCGTCCACCATCCTATCGGCGTTGCCGTGGTCGGCGGTGAGCAAAATACAGCCGCCCATCTCCTTGACCGCAGCCTCTACCCGGCCGATGCAGGTGTCCACAGCCTCTACAGCCTTGACAGCAGCCTCAAATACACCGGTGTGACCTACCATGTCGCAGTTGGCATAGTTCAAAATCAGCGCATCATACTTGCCGGACTTTACGGCCTCTACCATCTTGTCCGTGACCTCATAGGCGCTCATCTCCGGCTGTAGGTCATAGGTGGCCACAGCGGGGGATTTCACCAAGATGCGGTCCTCGCCGGGGTACTGCTTTTCCACGCCGCCGTTGAAGAAGAAGGTTACATGGGCGTACTTCTCGGTTTCGGCAATGCGCAGTTGGGTCAGATCGTTTTTGGAGAGATATTCGCCGAAGGTATTTGTAAGGCTTTCGGGTTTGTAGGCTACGTCCACATTGGGCATGGTGGCATCATATTGGGTCATGCACACATAGTTTACAGGGAAGAAACCGTTTTTCCGCTCAAAGCCGGCAAACTCCGGGTCTACAAAGGTGCGGGTGATCTCCCTGGCCCGGTCGGGGCGGAAGTTATAGAAAATGATGGAATCGCCGGCCTGTACAGGCTCGGCACCCTTGCACACAGTGGGTACCACAAACTCGTCGGTTACGCCCGCATCATAGGACTTCTGCACCGCGCACACCGGACATTCGGCCTCTACGCCCTCGCCGTAAACCATAGCAGCATAGGCCTTTTCTACCCGCTCCCAGCGGTTGTCCCGGTCCATGGCGTAGTAGCGGCCCATTACCGTGGCAGCTTTGCCTACGCCGATCTCCTCCAGTTTGCCCAGCAGCTCCTTCACGTAGTCCTTACCACTGGAAGGCGGCACGTCCCGGCCGTCCAGGAAACAGTGGACAAACACCTTCTCCAGCCCAAGGCTTTTAGCCATTTTCAGTAGGGCATACAGGTGGGTGTTATGGCTGTGTACGCCGCCGTCAGACAGGAGCCCCATAAAGTGCAGGGCCTTGCCGTTGTCTTTGGCAGACTGCATAGCGGCCAGCAGGGCGGGGTTTTTCTCCATATCCCCTTCTTCTGCGGACTTGGTGATGCGGGTCAACTCCTGATAGACAATGCGCCCAGCGCCGATGTTGGTGTGTCCCACTTCCGAGTTGCCCATCTGCCCGTCAGGCAGGCCTACATCCAGGCCAGAGGCCCCGATCTCTGTTACCGGGTTCTCCTTCAGGATGCGGTCCAGGTTAGGGGTTTTGGCAGCCACAATGGCGTTGCCCTCGTCTGGGGCGATGCCAAAGCCGTCCAAGATCATCAAAACTAAAGGTTTTTTCATATTGCGCGTACTTTCCTTTCGCGTATACTTTTGCGTTCTTTTACAAAAAAGAGATCAGCCGCCGAACAGCCTTACCACTGCCAGGGGAGCCGGTAAAGGCTTACTAATTCTAACTGGGCAAGCCAAAGCCGTTGGGGAGCTTTCCGGCCCGATCTTACCCCCACCCAAAAGCGTAAACTTAACCTTTGGTAGCCGCATCGACGATCACAGCAAAGTCGGCAGGTTTCAGAGAGGCGCCGCCGATAAGCCCGCCATCCACATCGGGCTGGGCCAGCAACTCGGCAGCGTTAGCAGCGTTCATAGAGCCGCCGTACTGGATGGTGATACCGTCGCCTGCGGCACAGTTATAAAGATCCTTAATGGTCTGGCGGATCAGGGCACAGACCTCGTTAGCCTGCTGGGCAGTGGCGGTTTTGCCGGTGCCGATAGCCCAAACGGGCTCGTAGGCGATGATAATGCGTTTCAGTTCATCTTCGGTGACGCCGCCCAGGGCAATCTTGGTCTGCAAAGCCACCAGCTCACTGGTAATGCCCTGCTCCCGCTGCTCCAGGGTTTCGCCCACGCAGAGGATAACCGTCAGCCCTGCATCCAGAGCGGCGCGCACCCGGTCATGGACAGTGACGTCGGTTTCGCCAAAGTACTGGCGGCGTTCGCTGTGGCCGATAATAACGATCTTTACGCCCATAGAGGCCAGCATCTCGGCAGAAATTTCCCCGGTAAAGGCCCCGGATTTAGCCCAGTGGCAGTTCTCTGCGCCGATTTGGATGTTGGTACCCTGCGCGGCCTCCTGTGCGGCGGACAGATCCACAAAGGGTGTGCAGGCCACCACGTCGCAGCCGGCGTCCTTCACCAGCGGGGCAATGGCCTCGATCAGTTCTTTGGCCTCGGCAGGGGTTTTGTTCATCTTCCAGTTGCCGGCAATAACGGCTTTGCGTAGCTGTTTGTTCATAGTAGTCAGTCCTCCAAATTTTGTAAATTTTTGCAAACCATTGCAAATACGTGAAATAGCATCTATCCCCATTACGGGCAGCCCTTCCCAAAAAGCCTAGGAAACTTGCCGGCGGGGCAAACCGCCGCATCCATGAACCGGCCGCCAGGAAGGGAGGGGAAAACGAAAGGGCGGAGATTCCCCCACCCTCCCGTATCAGGTAAATTATTTCTCGTTCAGGCAGGCGATGCCTGGCAGCTCCTTGCCTTCCAGGAACTCCAGGGAGGCGCCGCCGCCGGTGGAGATGTGGGTCATCTTCTCGGCAAAGCCCAGCTTTTCCACAGCCGCAGCAGAGTCGCCGCCGCCGATGATGGAGATGGAGCCGCTATCGGCCACGGCGCTGGCTACGCCAATGGTGCCGGCCGCAAAGTTCTCCCACTCGGAAACGCCCATAGGCCCATTCCACACCACAGTGCCAGCGCCCTTAATAGCGTTGCTGAACAGCTCAATGGTCTTGGGGCCAATGTCCAGGCCCATCCAGCCGCTGGGGATGGCAGTGGAATCCACCACCTGGCTCTCGGTATTGGGGTCAAATTCCTTGCCAACTTTGGTGTCCACAGGCAGCAGGAACTTCACGCCGGCTTTCTCGGCCTTTTCCAGGGTGGCCTTCGCCAGATCCAGCTTGTCCTCTTCGCACAGGGAGGTGCCGATGTCGTAGCCCTGAGCCTTAAAGAAGGTATAGGCCATGCCGCCGCCGATGATCAGGGTATCTACCTTAGAGAGCAGGTTATCGATCACGCCGATTTTGTCGGAAACCTTCGCACCGCCCAAAATAGCTACAAAGGGCCGCTTGGGCTCGGTGAGGGCCCCGCCCATGACCGTGATCTCTTTCTGGATCAGGTAGCCGCACACAGCGGGCAGGTAGTGGGAAACACCTTCGGTAGAGGCATGGGCACGGTGGGCGGTGCCAAAGGCGTCATTTACATAGATGTCAGCCATAGAGGCCAACTCTTTGGCAAATGCAGGGTCGTTCTTGGTTTCCTCGGCGTGGAAACGGATATTCTCAATGATCATCACGTCGCCGTCGTTGAGGGCAGCCGCTTTCGCCTTGGCGTCGGGGCCAACCACATCTTTCGCCATAATGACCTCTTTGCCCAGCAGCTTGCCCAATTCAGCGGCAACAGGGGCCAGGGAGAACTTCTGCACGTCGCCCTTAGCGGCCTCCAGGGCCTTGGCGGTGGCCTCAGCCTGCTCGGCCTCCGGCATGGCGTCGATCTTCTTCTTCTCTTTCTTATCCAGTTTTACGGTGTCGTTGAAGATGTTATGGGGCCGCCCCATGTGGGAGCAAAGGATAACCTTCGCGCCGTGGTCACTCAGGTACTTCACGGTAGGCAGTGCGCCCACAATCCGCTTGGTGTCGGTAATAGCGCCGTCTTTCATGGGGACGTTGAAATCGCAGCGGACCAATACCCGCTTGCCGGCAACGTCAATGTCTTCAACGGTCTTTTTGTTGAGATAGTTCATGTCCAGTACACTCCTTCTAAAATAGAAATAAGGTCGCAAAAACTCGTGCAGTCCTACCAAATATTGTATAACAAAACGCGGCCGTTTGCAAGTGGAACTTTGCAAAAACAGCCGCGCCAGCTCAATTTTTTCTATATATATGCCACGGAAACCGTCTTTCCAGAGGGAAAGCGCATACAAATCCAGGCCACCCATAGCCATGCTACCTTGGGGCATAATGTACCGGGGAGATAGGATGCCGTTTACAAGAAAGCGTTTTTCTCTGCTTGCAGTTTCCCCAGTACCTCTTCAAAAAACCGTTCCCTTTCCCGGGCGGTTTCATAGCAGGGTAAGCCCAGGGCCTGGCACTGGGCCCGCATCAGCCGGCTTTGTTCCACCAGATACCGGCAGCCCTCCATGCGTTCGCTGTCTGAGAGGCTATAGGTGTAGTCCTCTGGGGTATCATAGGCTTTCTGGATGGCACACCGCTCTGCGGGGGTCACATCCCCTGTGACCAGGTAGAGGATGCCGCATATCTCCGGGTTCAGGTAACGGGCATAGTCCTCTGGCAGCAGTTGGTACATATCAATGACCATGGGCCCGTTTTGCCGGTCATACTCCTCCGGGTCCGTCATAGCCCGGAGGAAGGGGCCCATTTTTCCGCTAATGATACGTAAAATCTCCATGGAGGGCTTACCGGCGTTGACGCGCAGGCCGGTATCCACGCCGGTTTCTGGAAAGCACTGCTCAAACCCGGCAATGATTGCGTCCATACTGACGTGCTGCCAGCCAAAAGCCCTGGCAACCCTTCTGGAAAGGGTACTCTTGCCGGCCCGGGGCACGCCGGCGATGATAAGGTGTTTCATATGGCTGCTCCTTTCTGGGCGCCGCTGGTGGGCGGGGCTGTTTGCCCGGACAATCGCTTGTTATTCGGGGGCCTTCATACTTGCTACCATGCTGATACCCGTGAGCTTTCTGTACATCACCAGGTTTACCATCACGCTAAAAACGATGGTCAGTACAGCCGCAAAGATATAGCTGGGCGCGTAAATGGCCCGCCCAAACATTACCATATCGATCTCCGCTGTGCGGACCACAAACTGGTGTAGGGCAATGCCCAGTAGTAACCCCGCCCCGGTGCCAATGGCTGTTAACATGGCTGTTTCCCGGTAGACATAGGCTGCCACCTCACCGTTGTAAAAGCCCAGCACCTTAATGGTTGCCAGTTCTTTTTCCCGCTCGGTCAAGTTGATGTTAGTCAGGTTATACAATACCACAAAGGCCAGTGCGCCAGCCGAGATAATGAGCACCACCACAATGTAGTTGATGCTCTGGATGCTATTGGCGAAACTGCTGGAAAGTTCCCCGGTAGAGGTGGTCATGGCAACGTCCTCGCACTGTAGCAACTCTGTGGTCAGCGCATCTTCGCCACCGGCAGGGCCCTCCGGGGGCAGTGCACACAGCAGGGAGTTTATTTCCGCGGGTTCGCCGAAAGCCTCTGCGTAGGCCCTGGGGGAGATATAGAGGTAGTGGTACACATAGTTCTCACAGATATCGGTGATGGTGAAACTGGCTTCGGTTTCCGCCTGATTTTTTACTGTAATCTGATCCCCTACCCGTAGGCGCTGCCGTTCCGCCAGCTTTTCGGTGATAATAACAGCATCCTCGTCATAGGTTATCGGCGCATCGTCCGTGCGGTGCCGGAAGGTAAAGAAGTCCGGCAGGCGCGCAACTTGTGCCGGCACAAAAACCGTCAGGCCGTCCGCCGGGGCGCCGCCGCTGGGAACTACCTGGCCGTTCTCCTGCCGTGCCGCAAGCCAGTCTTCTACCCGGCCCTTGTCGTCCAAAATCTCCGTCAGAGCCGGGTCGTCCAGCACGCTTTCGCCTGCCAGGCCCACGATCAGTTGGTAATGGGAGAGGTCGCCGTACTGGATCCCCACAATGTCCGATATGGAATCCCGGATGCCAAAACCTGTAACCAGAAGGGCCGTACAGCCGGCAATGCCGGTGATGGTCATAAAGAACCGTTTCTTGTAGCGGAACAGGTTCCGTGCCGCCACCTTGTGGGTAAACTTCATCCGGCGCCAAAGGGGGGTAATGTGCTCCAGTAGGATACGCTTGCCGGCCTTTGGGGCGCGGGGCAGCATCAACTGGGCCGGGGACTCCCGCAGGGCGGCCCAGCAGGCGTTAAGGGTGGCTACCAGTGTGCAAAGGGTCGCGGCCACCGAGGACACCAACGCCAGCGTCCAGCTAAAGGGGGTGTAAATATCCGGCATAAAGTACATGATATTGTATGCGTTAAGAATGACCGTGGGGAAGAGCCACATACCGGCCGTTACCCCCAGCACACAACCCAACAGGCTGGCTGCGGCAGCATAAAGCAGGTATTTGGCGGCTATCTGGGCGGGGGAGTAACCCAGGGCCTTTAGGGTGCCGATTTGCAGGCGCTCTTCCTCCACCATGCGGGTCATGGTGGTCAGGGCCACCAGGGCAGCCACCAGAAAGAAGAACACCGGGAATACCTGGGCAATGGCCTCGATCTTGCTTGCATTGGAGTCATAGCTGGCAAAGCCCACATTGTCCTGCCGGTCAAAAATATACCATTCCCCCGGCTCTATGCTGTCAATCTCCTCTTGGGCGTTGTCCAACTCTTGCTGAGCGTCGGCCAGTTCCCGGTCAGCTTCCGCCTTGCCCTCGTCATATTCTGTCCAGCCCTCTGCCAATTCCTGTTTGGCGTCGGCCAGCTTGGCCAGGCCCTCATCATACTCCTTCTGGCCGTCGGCCAGTTCCTGCTCGGCCTGGGCCAACTGGGCCAGCGTGTCCCGCTGGGTGGTGTTTAGGGTGGCCTCGGCGCTATCTAGCTGGTTTTTCTGCTGGTTCAATGTTGCCTGCTGATTATTCAACTGGGCTGTCTGGCTGTTAAGGTTCGCCTGGTTCCGATCCAGTTCAGCCCGGCCGGCCTGTGCCTGGGCCAGCCGCTGCTGGTACTGGGCCAAGCCCTCTTCCAAAGCCGCCCGTGCCGCCGTGGAGTCTGTCCCCTGGGCGGCCAGTGCCTCCAGGCCGCTTTTTAACCCGGCAAAGGGGGCGGCAGCTTCGGGGGCCAACTGCTCCAGGGTGGCCAACAGTTCCAGCGCCGCCGCGTCAGAGTGGCCGGTTTCCGGCAGGCCAAGCTGGGCTGCCACTTGGAACAGCCCGGCCTTGCCTGCATCGATAGCATCCAGTTGGGCCTGTGTTTCGTCCAGCCGGGCCTTTGCCGTAGCCAGTTCCCGATCGCCCGCGTCTAACTGGGCATACCCGGCGGTAATCTGCCCCTGGGCTGCCGCTATCTGTTCCCGGCCCCGGTCAATCTGTGCCTGGTACCCACTGATCTGCGCCCGCCCGTCGGCGATCTGCTGCCGGGCATTGGCCGTCTCCCGTTCCAGGGTAGCCCGGCCCTCTTCCAGTTCCTTTTGGCCGTCGGCTAAGGCCTGCTTGGCGTCAGCCAGTTCTTTTTCGCCGTCGTCGATCTCCTTCTGGCCGTCCTCCAGTTTTTGCCGGGCGTCGGCCAGTTCCTGTTCTGCGTCGGCCTTGGCGTCTGCGAATTCCTGCCGGGCCTCTTCCAGTTCGCTGTTGGCCTCGGCCACGATCTCCTCATACCGCAGGGTAGCCCGTTCTTCCCCAAAGGGCTCCAGCCGCCCGGCGGCCTCGTCTACCAGCGCCTGATAGCCATCGTGCAGGGCGTTCAGTTCTGCGCCGCCGGTCAGGGTCAGGTAGGCAGCGGTATAATAGTCCTGAGAAAAACTCTCCGGCGGGGTGTAAAGCTTGAGGGCCAGGGTGCCGGTACCCGCGGTGGAGTGCTCCTGCTCCATAGAGATGTACAGGGCACTGCGCACTGTACCCACCACGGTAAATTTCCCGGCCAACCCTTCCGGGCCATCCTGGGGGGTAAGGGTCTGGCCGATCCAGTTGCTTTCATCTACCAGAGAACGGGAGATTACCACCACACACTCGCCGGCCTTTTCGGGCATACGGCCCTCCAGCAGTACAGAGGCGTTAAGCCGGGGCGCGTCCTGCTCCGGCAGGCTGTGCAGCCGGGTGGTCAGGGCGTCGCCCTCACTGGAAACCATGACCAGATCCGCATCGTAGGCAGGGGTAACGGCCGCAACCCCTTCCAGCCCGGCCAGAGCCTCCATATCCCCGGCGGTCAGGCCCAGGGTGGAAACCACCCGCAGGTCAAACATGGCGGTTTCGTCACAGTACCTGTCCAGCGTGACCCGCATATCCAGCGGTGAGGCCAGCACCCCGGCCAGAAAACCCGAACCCAGGGCTACAATGGCGAAAATCGCCAAAAACCGGGACAGGCTGCTGCGCACGGTACGTAGCACGTTTTTCGCATAGGAACGATTCATGTTACCCCTCCCTGTCTACCACTCGATCTCCTCCACCGGCGTGGGGTGGGGATTTACCTGGTTGGAAATGGCCCGGCCACTCTTGATGCGGATGACCCGGTCTGCCATAGCGGTCAACGCGCCGTTATGGGTGATGACCAGCACGGTGCGGCCGGTTTTACGGCAGGTGTCCTGCAAAAGGCCCAGTACGGCCTTGCCGGTGTTGTAGTCCAGCGCGCCGGTGGGCTCGTCGCACAGCAGGATTTTCGGGTTTTTGGCCAAAGCACGGGCAATGGCCACCCGCTGCTGTTCCCCGCCGGAAAGCTGGGAGGGGAAGTTCCGCAGCCTGTCCCCCAGGCCCACGTCCCGCAGGGTTTCGGCAGCGTCCAGCGGTTCCGGGCATATCTCGCTGGCCAGTTCCACGTTTTCCAGGGCAGTAAGGTTTTGCACCAGATTATAGAACTGGAACACAAAGCCCACCTCCAGCCGGCGGTAGGTGGTAAGCTGCCGGGCGTTGTAGCCGCTGATTTTTACGCCGTCCAGGGTAATGGTTCCCTCGTCGCAGGTATCCATGCCGCCCAGCATATTCAGCACGGTGGTCTTGCCCGCGCCGGAGGGGCCTACAATGATACAGAATTCCCCTTGCTCTACAAAGAAACTGATGTGGTCGGCCGCGGCAATGCGTTGCCCGCCCATCGTGTAAAATTTGCACACATTTTCAAACTCAATAAAATGCACTTTGCTCCCTCCTGTGTTCCTGTAAAGTATGCCCGCTAAAGAGGCGATATGGCGATATATAGTTTGCGCACAAAGCCGCTACCGTACTGTCAAAGCACCCTCATTATAACAAAAACCCCCGGCCAATGGAAGGGGGCATTTGTAAACAAATTGGTTTTTCCAGCGGGAAATCCCCGGCAATCCGTCCTGCGCTATTGGGTTAAAGGGTACAGGTGCGGCGGGCGCATCCGTTGTGCCGCCTGCCCGGCAGCGGCCGGGGGTGTTGGGGCTGGATGGGGGCGCTTTTTTTGGCGTAAAAGCACGCCTTTTGGGCCTTTGATTCAAGCGAACCAAGGGAGAAATTGCTTGGGAGGGAATTACCAGCCGTACGGTTATTCCAACCGGATGCCTAGGCTGTACAAAAGGTTGGCGGCCTCCGGCAGGGCAAAGCGGGCGGCTTTTAGGGTGCAACTGGGCACATCCACCTTATAGCCGGTAGCGCCCCGGAAGTCCCCGCCGGTAAGGTTGCAGCGCAAGAACTCCGTATCCTCCAGCCCGCAGCCCTGGAAGTTGCCTTCCGTCAAGTTGCACGCGGCGAACATACACCCGGTAAGTTCCGAGCCGGTAAAGTCGAACCGGCGCAAATCCATCTCCGTAAAAAAGCAGTATTTCAAACGGCAGGCTGCCAGTTTATCCAAGGGGTCGCCAAAGCCGCCGGTGGGGAGCAGCAGGCCCCAGTTTATGCCGGAAAGGCTACAGTTTTCCAGACTAAGGAATTTAACTTGGCTGTACGCGCATTTTGGTTCGTTGATTTGGCACCCGGTAAACCGGCACTCAGTAAACACGCAGCGCTCTATCTGGCAGCGCTCAAAGGTACAACCCACAAAATCACAGTCTACAAAGGTTTTGCCGCTGATGGTTTCCTCCATCAGCCGTAGATCCTGAAAGTGCTCGTTTTCGAAATAGGCAGCGGGCATGGGGTGGCTCCTTTCCATTTAGGTAGCTGTGGCAGGGGGGCCTTTACAGGAATTCTGACCGGGGGAAAGCCGCCTTGGCCGCGGCCCAGTCATAGTCCCGCAACTCTCCCCGGCAGGCCAGTTCTGGGTAATCCCATTGGCGCAGCACCTCAAACACGCCCACCGCCACTGAGTTCGCCAGGTTCAGGCTACGGGCCCCCTGCATCATGGGGATGCGTACGCAGCGGGCCTGGTTCTCAAACAGCAGCTTTTCAGGCAGGCCGGCGGACTCCCGGCCAAAGAACAGCCAGCAGGGGTCAGGATAGCGCACGTCCGAATGCCGCTGGGGCGCTTTGGTGGAAAAATAGAAGAAATTCCCAGCGTTTTTTTCAAAGAATTCGGGTAGGCTAGGGTAATAGAAAAGGCTCAGATATTGCCAGTAGTCCAGCCCGGCGTGCCGCAGCTTTTTGTCGTCCGGGGTAAAGCCCATGGGCCCTACCAGATGCAGGGCAGCGCCCGTTACCGCACAGGTACGGGCAATATTGCCGGTGTTTTGGGGGATTTCCGGCTCTACAAGGACGATGTTGAGAGTTGCCATAAATTTCCTTTCCGGGGCGCTGCCCACAGGGGTAATAATGGATGCAGGCAAAGGGCATAAATCAACAAGGCGGTGGAAAAATGAGTGTGACAGCCGTTTTAGCGCTGATCCGATTTTTGATCATTTTAGGGAGGTTTGACGCGATGTATAAGCAGAGCATGAACGTAGCCAAAGGCGTAGGGCTTGGCCTGCTCACCGGCGCGGCGGTGGCGGCCATTGGTACAAGGGCCATGAGCGGGTCCCATAAAAAGGCGGCCCACATGAAAAAGAATGCCAGCCGGGCTATCCACACGGTGGGCAATATCATCGGCGACATGGAGAAGATGCTTAAGTAAAGCCGGGACAGAGGGAGGGGCGGGGGCCCCTCCTTTTTGCACCCTTTAAGCCCGTTATTGGGAGCTTACAGGCCCTGACCGATAAGCAGCCACTTGCAGCACCAAAAGCCCTGTGCGTTGGCAAAGTGCAGCCTGTGGCTTGCCCCTACATAAAAGGCCGCTTTTGAGGGGGAGCAACACCTCGCTGACGCCAACATGGCTTTTAGCGGGGCGCGACGGGGCTGCCCAGCTTTTGGTACAAAATGCCGTTGTAGTACTTATCTTCCCGGAACTCCCCGTCAAAGACCACGCTGCCGTTCTGGTCAAACTCTGTGCCGTGCCCGTGGCGCTGGCCCTCTTTCCAGCCGCCATAGTACAGCAGGCGGCCATCCCGGTCAAAGGCTGCGCCCAGGCCGGTGGCCTCGCCCCCGGCCCATTGACCTACAAAAACGGTGCCATCTTTGCCGTTGATCATCACCCCGGCACCCTCTTTTTTGCCGTTTTCCATACGGCCGCTGTACCGCAAGCTGCCGTCTTTGTCAAAAAGCGTCACCAGGCCCTGGGGTTGGCCCTCTTGCCAGTTGGCCACGTGCAGGGCATGGTCGCTGTCCCGGAAGGAAACCCCCAGCCCATCCCGGCGGTCATCCTTCCACGAGCCGGCATAGCACAGGTTGCCGTCTTTATAGTAGTATGCCCCAAACCCATGGCGCTTGCCGTCCAGATAATCGCCTTCGTAAGAGGTCAGCCCGCCGGGCTGCTGGGTGCGGCCGCGGCCGGTGATCTTCCCCTCCCGGATGGGGGTGATATCCCCGGCAGGCGCCGGCCCGGTCAACTCTGCCGGCCCGGTAGCAGCCGGGGATGGCAGGATGGCGGCCTCGGCCAGGATTTCTTCCAATGTACCAGCCGGCTGGGTGGACGTAGGCTCCTGGGGCTTTTCGGGCGTGGCGCCGGTGGTTTCCCCGCTGTCTGGGAGGGGGGAATCTGCTGGCAGAGGCCCGGTGGTGGGGCTGGCAGTGGGGGGTTCCTGGGGGTTTTCGGGCGTGGCGTGGGTGGTTTCCCCGCTGTCTGGGAGGGGGGAATCTGCTGGCAGAGGCTCGGTGGTGGGGCTGGCAGTGGGGGTTTCCTGGGGGTTTTCGGGCGTGGCGTGGGTGGTTTCCCCGCTATTTGGGTGGGGGGAATCTACCGGCAGAGGCCCGGTGGTGGGGCTGGCAGTGGGGGTTTCCTGGGGCTTTTCGGGCGTAGCGTGGGAGGTTTCCCCGCTGTCTGGGTGGGGGGAATCTACCGGCAGAGGCCCGGTGGTGGGGCTGACAGTGGGGGTTTCCTGGGAGTTTTCGGGTGTAGCGCCGGTGGTTTCCCCGCTGTCTGGGTGGGGGGAATCTGCCGCCTCTTTTGGGCAGGGGGAGGGCTCTTCTTCGGCTGTAGAGGGGCGTGGAGGCTCGATTTTGGCATATTCCTCCAGGCTGGTAAAGGTGATGGCGGCGTCTTCGCCCTCCCCATCGCCCGCAACCAGGGCCC
This sequence comes from Acutalibacter caecimuris, assembly GCF_034335085.1. Classification (NCBI taxonomy): domain Bacteria; kingdom Bacillati; phylum Bacillota; class Clostridia; order Eubacteriales; family Acutalibacteraceae; genus Acutalibacter; species Acutalibacter caecimuris. Next base: position 78,919 of record NZ_JAWXXJ010000013.1, read on the forward strand.
CTTCCCGGACCTCCCAGGCGGGCATCAGCACCACAGTACCGTTGCCGATGGTTTCCAGGGCCTGTTCCCGGGCCTGGGCCTCGGCGGGGGGGCAGCAGCACAGCGTGCCTTTGGTGGTGGCCAGTACCAGTTGGGGCGGGCCAAACTGGGCGTCTACCAGGCTCTGTTCGCCGGTGCCGGGGTGGTAGGGGGCGGTGGCCAGCAGGGTGTCCCGATAGGCCTGGCGGTGGGCGTCCCAGTCCCGGCGCAGCACCTGGCCGGGCTCTTCCCCTGGCTGGAAAACCACCCGGGGACGGGTGGCATCCCAGGGCTCGTAATACTCGTTTTTGGCCCAACGGTGGGCTTTATCGAAGAAGGCGCGGCTGACGATAATGCCCCGCAAATCCCGGAATACCAGCAGCCAGCCGTCCTGACGGCCAAAGGCCTCTTCCAGCACGGCAACGCCGCCCTGGGGGCCTTTGGCGGTCTTTTTCCAGTGGAAACTGCGGCGGGTGATGCGCCCCTGTACCCGGCCGTTGAAACCCTTGACGGCCTGGCTGTTTTCTGCCTTAACGGGGCGGCGGCCGCTTTGGAAAAACTGCTGCCGGGCCAGGGCCAGTTCCCCGCGCAGGGGGGCTAACCCGTCCCGCAGAGGGAAACAGGCCCAGCAGATATCGTAGTGTGCTTGCATGAACATAACTCCTTTCGGGCGGGCGGCCGGGGGCCATTTTGACGTTTTTGGGGGAGATAGCAGGCAGGTATGGGGGTGGTCTTGGGGGGATAGCAAGGGGATATGGAGGGGATATCCGGCAGGTATTGGGGCGGTATTTTTGGGTGTTTGCTTTAGCGCTTTAGCATCACGATGAGAAAAGGGGGTGGCACTTGCGTTGGGGATTGGGAGAGGTGGGGGTGCGCTATGGTTGGAAGGAGGGTTTAGCACTTTAGCGTGAGAGGGAGGTGATGGGTGGCGATTTAGCGCGGTAGTGTGGGGTGTAGTTGGGAGGAGGCTTTCGTGGTTTAGCGCGGGAGAGGCGGCGTGGTGGTTTTGTTGGGGATTGGGAGAGGTGGGGGTGCGCTATGGTTGGAAGGAGGGTTTAGCACTTTAGCGTGAGAGGGAGGTGATGGGTGGCGATTTAGCGCGGTAGTGTGGGGTGTGGTTGGGAGGAGGCTTTCGTGGTTTAGTGTGGGAGGAGGGCGTGGTGCTTTCGTTGGGGATTGGGGGGAGGTGAGGGTGCGCTATGGTTGGGAGGAGGGTTTAGCGCTTTAGCGTAGGGGAGAGCTGATGGGGCGGAGATTTAGCGTGGTAGTGTGGGGTGTAGTTGGGAGGAGGCTTTCGCGGTTTAGTGTGGAAGGAGGGGGCGTGGTGCTTTTGTTGGGGATTGGGGGGATGGGCGGGTTGGCGCTTGGGCGGGACGGTGGAAGGGCACTATTCCTATTATACCATAAACGGCGGGGGGTTGGGGGAGGAAAAAGCAAATTTCTTTATTTTTTCAGGAAATTCTTCCTTTTTCCGGGCGGGAGGTGCTATAATAGGGCATATACAGGAAATATGGGCCGAATTGGCCTGTTTTGCGGAGAGGGAGGCGACGTTATGGACGGGAACGGGTTTTTGGGCGAGTTGACGGGCTGGCTGGTGCGCACGGGGATCAACCTGCTGCTGGCGGGGGCGATCTTTGCGGGGGGCTGGTGGCTGGGCAAGCTGGCGGCCCGGCTGGCAAAAAACGCGGTGAAAAAGGGCCGGGGCGACCCGCTGGTGGCGGGCTTTGTGGGGTCGCTGGTGAAGGCGGTGGTGGTGATGGTGGGGTCGGTGAGCGCTGTTGCCCAGTTGCAGATCAACATAACCTCCCTGGTGGCGGCTTTGGGGGCCGCGGGGCTGACGGCCAGCTTTGCCTTGCAGGGCAGCCTTTCCAACCTGGTGAGCGGGATGCAGATCATTTTTACCAAGCCCTTTAAGATGGGGGACTACCTGGCCTTTGGGAACTATGAGGGCACGGTGAAACGCATTGAGATACTGTACACGATTTTGGCCACCTTTGACAACAAAGAGGTGATTGTGCCCAACGCCAAGATCACCGGGGATGTGGTGGTGAACTTTTCTACCAACGGCACCAGGCGGCTGGACCTTAGCTATGGGGTGGCCTACGCGGCGGATTTGCAAAAGGCAAAGGGCATACTGGCCAAGCTGGCGGCCCAGGACCCACGGGTACTGGCGGACCCTGCCCCGGTGGTGGCGGTGGGGGAACTGAAAGACAGTTCGGTTACGCTGGTGATGAAACTGTGGTGCCGCCAGGAGGACTACTGGGACTTGTACTTTGCCATGCAGGAGGCGGTGAAATTGCAGTTTGACCGGGAAGGGGTGGAGATACCTTTCCCCCAGGTGGAGGTGCACATGGGGCAGGGGCCGCGCCCCGGCGGCCAATAAAGGGCAAAACAAATAGGGCCGCGCAGGCGCTGCCTAAATTAGGCAGGCGCAGCGGACAGCCCCTGTTTGTTCGATGAAGATAGGTCACGCTTAGACCGCGCGGGTCACTTTGCCGGAACGCAGGCAGCGGGTGCAGGCGTATACACGCTTGGGGGTCCCGTCTACAATAGCCTTGACGCGCCGGATGTTGGGTTTCCAGGCCCGGTTGGAGTGACGCATGGAGTGGGATACCTTACAACCAAAAGCAACGCCCTTGCCGCAGAATTCACATTTTGCCATTTTACTGCACCTCCTTGACCGCCCGAAAGCAGGCTGTCTTATACTGTACTTATAAAGCAACAACATGAATTATAGCAGATGGAGGGTTAAAATGCAAGTTTTTTTTGAAAGGAATTGTCTTTTTCCCGGAAATAGGTTATAATCCTTGCAGAGCGACCCTGTAAAATTGGAAGAAAGGAACTACTGTTTATGATTTTTACTGTGATAAGGACCATTATGGCCGGGGGGCGCATTGATGTGCTTTCTGTAGCGGCACAGGTGCTGGCGATTGTGTTCGTCATCCTCTGTGTGCTGCCGCTGCACGAACTGGCCCACGGCTGGGTGGCCGGCAAGTTGGGGGACCCTACCGCCCGGCTGGAACGCCGCCTGACCCTGAACCCCCTGGCCAGCGTGGACCCGGTGGGTACGGTGTGGCTGTTCCTGTTTGGGTTTGGGTGGGCAAAGCCGGTGCCGGTGAACCCCCGGTACTTTAAAAAGCCCAAGCGGGATATGGCCATTGTGGCAGCGGCGGGGCCTATCTCCAACGTACTGGCGGCGCTGGTGGGGGCCATACCGGCTACGGCCATGATGCTGTTTGCCCCTTATAACGGGGTGACCTCCTTTATCTTCACCCTGCTGAATTATTATGTTACCGTAAACGTGACCCTGGCGGTGTTTAACCTGCTGCCGGTGCCGCCGCTGGACGGCTCCCGGATATTGGGGGCGTTCCTCAGCGACAGGGCCTTGGAGATGTACTACCGGTACCAGAATATCTTTGTGATGGTGATGTTTGTGCTGATGTTCTCGGGGGCGTTTTCGGGGCCCCTTTACGTGATAGAGAACTGGCTGACCAGGGGCATCTTTTTTGTGACCAGCCTGCCCTTTAAGCTGTTTGGGGCGGCCTGATGGAAAAGCTGCAATACAGGCTGACGGTATATGAGGGCCCCCTGGATATGCTGCTGGCTTTGGTGGCAAAGAACAAGATCGACATCTATGACATCCCCATTGCGGAACTGCTGGACCAGTATATGGAGCAGATACAACTGATGCGGGAGGCGGATTTGGATGTGGCCAGCGAGTTTTTGGAGATGGCGGCGCGGCTGGTGTATATAAAAACGGCCTCGCTGCTGCCAAGGCCCGAAGAGGAGGAGGACCCCAGGGCGGAACTGACCGGGCTGCTGCTGGAATACCAGCAGTGCAAGCTGGCGGCGGAACAACTGCGGGCGCTGGCCTCTTTTGACGCGGTGCCCCGCCCGGCGGAGGAACTGCCCGCCGACTATACATATAAGCGCATCCATGACCCCAGGGAACTGGGGCAGGCGTTGCGGGCGGCCTGGGGCAAGGGGAAAAGCCTGCTGCCCCCCAAGCCGGAAAGTTTCTCCGCGCTGGTGAGCGCGCGGATTGTTTCGGTGGCCAGCCAGACGGTGTATGTGCTGCGGATGCTGTGGCGCCGGGGCACGGTGGGCTGGCAGGCCCTGTTTGGGGGGAAGGAGGACCGCTCGGCCAGGGTGGCGGTGTTTTTGGCTGTGCTGGAACTGGTGAAGAGCCGGCGTATCCGGGTGGAGGGCGAAGGGGAGAGCTGCCAGGTGCGGCTGTTGGGGAAAAAATGACCCGGCGCTGGGGCAGGGCGGCCTACCGGTGAGAGTGGGGGAAGGTTGCCGGGGTGGGGACGTGTGGGGAGGTGTCCAAAGCGGAGAGTTTATAGCGTAATTTTGGCCTCCGGCAGCGGAGAGTTGGCTACGCCAACGCTTGGGCTCTGATTCCCGGCTGCCGCCCCGGCCGGCGACGGGAAATCGCCACCTAAGAACCCAGCTACCTTAGAAAAGGGCGAGGGCCACCGGGTGCTTGGCGCAGCCAAGTAGAGCGGCCGTCACGAGCCGGCCGAACCGGCAGGTGAGAAGGCGAAACTTTTACCATTTGGCCGCCGGAGTCCCGCTTGTAAACTCTTCGTTTTGGGCATACCCACGTGTGGGGGCTCCCTGGGGCGGTGCTTTCCCTTTGCGTTTTGGTGGGGAAAGGGGATGCGGTTGCGGTTTTTGACGGATAGGGGCCTGCCGGTGGCCGGGCGGGCGATTAAATACAGAGTGAGGGACCTATTATACTATGGATGAGAAAATGGACAAGAGCCGGCTGGGGGGCAGGGTGGAGGCCATCCTGTTTGCCAGCGGCGAGCCGGTGGCGCTGGAGCGCATGGCCCAGGCGCTGGGGGTGCGGGTGTATGCGGTGGAGGAAACCATCGCCCGGCTGCAAAAGAAGTATAACCGGGCGGAGAGCGGCATCCACCTGCTGCTGCTGGGGGACACCGCCCAGTTTTGCACCAACCCGGCCTTTATCGAGCCGGTGCGGGCGGTGCTGGATTTGAAACGGAACACGCCCCTCTCCCAGGCCGCTATGGAGGTGCTGGCGGTGGTGGCGTACAATCAGCCGGTGACCAAGGCCTTTGTGGAGCAGGTGCGGGGGGTGGATTGCTCCGGCGTGGTGGGGAGCCTGGTGCAAAAGGGCCTGCTGGAGGAGCGGGGCCGCCTGGAACTGCCCGGCCGGCCCCTGCTGTACGGCACCACGGAGAACTTTTTGCGGTGTTTCCAACTGCATTCCATCGACCAGCTTCCGCCCCCGCCAGGGGACGGGGAGCCGGGGGAAGAGGAGGAGCCGGAACCGGAGCCGGAACAGATCGCATTACAGCCGGTATTGGCATAGCCGGCAAAAGGGGGTGGCGGCGGTGATTGTGGTATATATTCTGGGCGGGCTGCTGTTTTTGCTGTTGCTGCTGGCGCTGCTGCCCGTGCGGGTGCAGGTGGAATTCCGGGAGGGGTTTGCGCTGGAGTTGCGCTACCTGTTTTTGCGGATACCGATCTTGCCGGGGGAAGAAGGGCCCGAAGAGGAGCCGGAGCCGGAACCGGAGGCCCCGGAAGAACCACGGAAGAAGGAGGGGGGCGGGTTTCCGGCGCGGGTGAAGGCTGCCCTGAAACGGGAAGGGCTGGCAGGTTTTTTACAGGGGCTGGGGGAACTGGCCCGGCTGCTGGAAGAGGCCGTGGAAGGCGTGCTGCGGGGGCTGCGGCTGCGGCGGTTCGACCTGTACCTGTGCCTGGGGGGAGCCGGCGGCGCGGCCGCGGCCGCGGTGCGGTACGGGCAGGTGGCCGCGGGGGTGTATGCCGTTTGCGGCGGGCTGTTCAGCCTGATGCCCTGTAGGCGCAAGGGCGTAACCGTGGACCTGGACTATGGGGCCCCGGCGGATGTGGTCGCCTTTTCGGCGCAGATCTCCATACGGCCGGCGGTGGTGGCCAGGGAGGCGGTTGTGCTGTTTTTCCGGGGGCTTAGGCCCCTCAGGAAAATGATATAGGGCGCAGGCGGCAAGGGGCCTGGCTGCATAAAACCAATATGGAAAGGAAGTTGGATATGAGCGACAAGAATGTGAACGGCCTGCTGGAAACCAGCATGGAGAAGATCAAGCAGATGGTGGACGTGAACACGGTGGTGGGGGCGCCGGTCACCACCCCGGACGGGACCACGGTGATCCCCATCTCCAGGGTACAGTACGGTTTTGCGGCGGGGGGGTCTGACCTGCCCTCGAAGGCCCAGCCGGCGGGGGGGCTGTTTGCCGGGGGCAGCGGCGCGGGCATTACGGTGAGCCCGGTGGCGTTTTTGTCCATCCACCAGGGGAATGTGCGGGTGATACAGATAGAGCCCTACTTTAGCCCGGTGGACCGGGCTTTGGAAAAGATACCCGACATTGCCGATATGTTGCAAAGGCTGTTCAACAAGGAGAAGGCCGGCGGGGAGGACAAGCCGGAAGGGGCGGAGCAGGCCTAGCATATACCGCCGCCTGTCCGCATAGTCTTGGGACAGAGGCGGTGATGTGATTTGTTGAAAGTGATCAGGCGGGGGATAGGGATGGTGTTGACGGTGCTGGCAGGGGCCATGTGCCTGCCGGGGGCCGCGGCCCAGGCAGGGCCGGGGGTATCGGCCCAAAGCGCGGTGCTGATCTCGGCGGACGACGGCAGGGTGCTGTTTGAAAAGGACGCCCACCGGCAGATGGCCATGGCCAGCACCACCAAGATTATGACCGCGCTGCTGACCCTGGAGGAGGCCCGGCGGGCAGGCGACCCGGTGCTGGAGGCCACCGGGGAGATGGTGATGGTGGAGGGCTCTTCCATGGGCCTACAGGCGGGCAACCGGCTGAGTTTGTCCAATCTGGCGGCCGGGATGCTGCTGGCCTCTGGCAATGACGCGGCCAACGCGGCGGCGTTGTATCTGGCGGGCAGCCAGGAGGAGTTTGCGGTGCTGATGAACCGGCGGGCAGAGGAGATCGGCATGACGGAGAGCCATTTTGTTACGCCCTCGGGGCTGGACGATGAGGCGCATTACTCCACCGCCTATGACATGGCCCTGCTGGCCAGGGAGGCCCTGGGGGACCCGGACTTTGCGCGGATTGCCGGGAGCGCCAGTATGCAGGTGGAGTTTTTGGAGCCGGCACAGAAGGTGACGTACAGCAACCACAACAAGCTGCTGCGCACCTATGAGGGGTGCATCGGCGTAAAGACGGGCTTTACCAAAAAGGCCGGGCGCTGCCTGGTGTCCGCGGCCCGGCGGGAGGGCACGACGCTGATTGCCGTGACCCTGAACGCCCCGGACGACTGGAGCGACCACGCGGCTATGCTGGACTACGGGTTTTCTCAGGTGCGGACCGTGACCCTGGACGGGGAGGGCTGCCCCCAGAGCCTGCCGGTAGTGGGCGGGGACCAGGGCAGCGTGGCCCTGGTGGCCGGGGAGGGGGTTCCGGTGACGCTGCCTGTTGAACAGGCCGGGCGGGTGCGCAGGCGGGTGTTGCTGCCCAGGTTTTTGTACGCGCCGGTACAGGCGGGCGACCAGGTGGGCCGGGTGCAGCTACTGATGGACGGCCAGGAACTGTGCAGCGTGCCGCTGTTGGCCGGGGAGCCGGTGGGCCCACGGGCTGCGCCGGAGAAATCGGGCTGGGAAAAGGTGCGGGAAACCGTGAAAAGCTGGTTGGGGCTTTAAAAAAGGGTCAGGGGGAGGCCCTCTGCCATGGGGGGAACCGCCCTTGCTATAAGGAAGGGCAGCCTGCTGCGCCAAAGGCGGAGCAGGCTGCCGGGGGTTTAGAAAGGTTTGTAAAAACAGAAGGACAGAAAGAAGGGATTGTATGGCGGAACGTTGCAGGCTGCAAAAGCTGCTGGCCCAGGCGGGGGTGGCATCCCGGCGGAAGGCGGAGGAGATGATTGCGGCGGGGCGGGTGACGGTAAACGGCCGCCCTGCCCGGCTGGGGGACAGCGCCCTGCCCGGTAAGGATGTGGTGGCGGTGGACGGCCAGCGGCTGGACAGGCCCCAAAAGGAGCGGGTTTATCTGGCGCTGCACAAGCCCAGGGGCTTTGTGACCACCATGGAGGACGAGCGGGGGCGCCGTTGTGTGGCCCAACTGGTGGCCGGGGTGCCCCAAAGGGTGTACCCGGTGGGGCGGCTGGACAAGGACTCGGAGGGGCTATTGTTGATGACCAACGACGGGGCTTTTGCCAACGCGGTGGCCCACCCCAGCACCCATGTGGCCAAAACCTACCGGGTGACTTTGCGCCCGGGGGTGACGGAAGAGCAACTGGTGAAGATCAGCACGGGGATTATGGTGGACGGCCGCATGACCGCCCCCGCCAAGGCCAGGGTATTGCAGGAGCAGCCGGGCCGGGTGGTGGTGGAGATTGTGCTGTATGAGGGGCGCAACCGGGAGATACGCAAAATGTGCGAGGCCCTGGGGCTGGAGGTGGCCCGGCTGAAACGGATTGCCATTGGCCCGGTGCGGCTGGGGATGCTGCCACAGGGGAAATACCGGGAACTGAGCCGGGAAGAGGTAAAGGGGCTGCTGGCCGAGGCCAAAAAGACGGCGGGGCGGCGGTAGGAAGTGCCGGCGGCGTAAGAATGCCCAAAGGCCCGGCCGGGCTGTAGGGGTAGGGCCGCTTGCCCGGCCGGATATTGATCGCTGCTTTTTCAGGGCCCTGGTGCGTGCGCCGGCGGCCTTTTTGGCGTTTGTTTACACCACGCCCAAAAGGTGGCAGAGGGTATTCAGGAGGAAACACAGCCCCAGCCCGCATACGGTGGGGAGCAGCACCGCCACACCCGTCCATTTCCAGCTTTGGCTTTCTTTGCGGATGGTGAGGCAGGTGGTGGAGCAGGGCCAGTGCATCAGGGAAAAGACGGTGACGCACAGGGCCGTGAGCCAGGTCCAGCCGTTATCTACCAGCAGGGTGCGCAGGGCGGAGAGGTCGGCCATCTCCGTCAGGCTGCCCTGGGAGAGGTAGGCCATGATGATCAGGGGGATGACGATCTCGTTGGCGGGGAGGCCCAGTATAAACGCCAGCAAAATCACCCCGTCCATGCCGAAGAGGCGGGCGAAGGGGTCTAAAAAGCCTGCGCAGTGGCTGAGCAAGGAGGCACCTTGCACCTGCACATTGGCCAGCAGCCAGATCACCAGCCCGGCAGGGGCCGCCACGGAGGCCGCCCGGCCCAGCACGAACAGGGTGCGGTCGAACACCGAGCGGACGATCACCTTGCCGATTTGGGGGCGGCGGTAGGGGGGGAGCTCCAGGGTGAAGGAACTGGGCACCCCCTTGAGCAAAGTGGAGGACAGGAAACGGGAGGCCGCGAAGGTCATAACAAGCCCCAGGCCGATTACCCCTACCAGCAGCAGGGCAGACAGCACGGAGGCCCCCAGCCCCCCGGCGGCACCTACAAAGAACATGGTGATAAGGGAGATGAGCATGGGCAGGCGGCCGTTACAGGGGACAAAGCTGTTGGTGAGCATAGCGATGAGCCGCTCCCGTGGGGAGTCGATGATCCGGCAGCCCACGACCCCGGCGGCGTTGCAGCCGAACCCCATGCAGGTGGTCAGGGCCTGCTTGCCGCAGGCACCGCAGCACTGGAAACAGCGGTCCATATTGAAGGCTACCCGTGGCAGGTAGCCTAAATCTTCCAGCAGGGTGAACAGGGGGAAGAAGATGGCCATGGGAGGGAGCATCACCGCCACCACCCAGGCCAGGGTGCGGTAGACACCCTCACAGAGCAGGGCCGTGAGCCAGGAGGCCACCCCCAGCGCGGCGAGCCCTTCCGCCAGCCGGTCCCCCAGCCAGAACAGCCCCTCGCTCAGCAGTTGGGAGGGGTAGTTGGCCCCGGCGATGGTCAGCCAGAACACACCCAGGAGCATCAACAGCATAATGGGGAAACCGGTGAGGGGGCTGGTGAGGATGCGGTCCAGCCGGCGGTCCAGGGGGCTGTAGCCCTGGTGGCCGCTTTGGGTGACGGCCTGGGCGATCTCCTCGGCCCGGCGCACGGTGCAGGCGGCCATTTCGTCCCGGAGGGCTTGGGGATCTGGGAGGGCATCGGACAGGATGGCCTGCACCTCGCTGTCCGCAGCCGGGTCGCTACCCAGGGCTTGGGTGAGGGCGCGGGCCAGGCTGCCGTCGGCCCCGTCCAGCAGGCGCAGGGCCAGCCAGCGGGGGGAGAGGGCGTTGCCACAAAGCCGGCGGGCGGCAGGCATGAGCCGGGCGATCAGCGCCTCGGCCTGGGGGGTGTAGGTGACGGGCGGGCTGGCCTGTACCGGCGGATCCCCGGCGGAAAGGGCCTCTACCTGGTCCATCAGCTCCGCAAGGCCCCGGCCCTCCCGTGCGGCGGCCCCGACCACCGGCACACCCAGTAGGCGGGAGAGGCCTTCCAGATCGACCTCCACCCCTTTGCGCCGGGCCTCGTCCAGCAGGTTGACGCAGAGTAGGGTTTTGGGGGCGATCTCCAGCACCTGGAGGGCCAGGTTTAGGTTGCGCTCCAGGCAGGTGGCGTCGCAGACCACCACGGCGGCATCGGCCCCGCCAAAGCAGAGGAAGTCCCGTGCGACCTCCTCCTCGGCGGAATGGGCCTGTAGGGAGTAGCAGCCGGGCAGGTCCACCAGCACATAGCCCTGGCCCCGGTGGGTGCAGTGTCCCTGGGCATTGGTGACGGTTTTACCTGGCCAGTTGCCTGTATGCTGATGCAAACCTGTTAAAGCGTTGAACACGGTGCTTTTGCCCACATTGGGGTTGCCGGCCAGGGCGACTACCCGGTCGGAGGGGGATTTTTTCTCAATGACCAGGCCGGCGTCCGCGGCTTTGGCGCCGGTGGAGTCCCTAGAAAGCCCCATGGTTGGTCACCTGCCCGGCAGGCAGGCCAGCTCCCCTGGAGGGGCGGCCCGCAGGTTGTGCCTCCCAACCCGGCGTACGGGGGGCCTGGACCCGGATGGCGTCCGCGTCCGCCTGGCGCAGGGCGATGACCGCCCCCCGGATGAGATAGGCGCAGGGGTCGCCCAGGGGGCTTTTGCCCAGGCACTCTACGGTGGTGCCCTCTATAAGGCCCAGATCCTGTAAGCGGCGGCGTAAGGGGCCCTGGGCGCCCAGGGCGGCAACCTGGGCGGTTTGGCCCCGGCAAAGGCCGGAGAGCCGGCCGTTAAAAGCAGAGGGGGAAAACATATATCTATCAGCTCCTGAATAAGTTGGTTGAGGGAAAAACTTTTTCCTAACACCACTATATTCCGATGGTACAAACTTGTGACAGGAGGGCGGGCGATGGAGCCGGAGGGCTTTTACACGCTGAAGGGCTACGGGCTGCTGGAGCATGGGCTGATCACCGCGGCGATGGAGGACTATTTGGAGATGATCTGCCGCATACAACGGCAGGAGGAGGGGGTGGTGCGGGTGTCGGAACTGGCGGCGGCTTTGCACGTGAAACCCTCTTCGGCATCGAAAATGGCGGGCAACCTGCGGGACCGGGGGCTGATACAGCTTCCACGGTATGGGTACATCACCCTGACGGAAACGGGCCGGGAGGTGGGGGAGTACCTGTTACGCCGCCACGAACTGGTGCACCGGCTGTTGTGCGACATCAACGGCACAGGGGAGGAACTGGAGCAGTGCGAGAAGATTGAGCATTTCCTTTCGCCCCGCACCGTGATGAACCTGGAAAGCTACCTGGAACAGCGGGAAGGGGATTGACAACTGGGGGAAAGCTGGTATAATGAGAAAAGCATGGGCACCATAACAGGGTGGCAGGCCCTGCTTGCTTGACAGGACCTGCTTGTTAGCCGTCCGGGTGCAGCCGGGCGGCTCATGTGCTTTTGGGGGCCAGGGCCAGGGCGTTGCAAAAGAAGAAGGAGGCAGATAAAGTGAAGATCGTGAAGGAGTTTAGGGAGTTTATTGCCAGGGGAAACGTGGTGGACATGGCGGTAGGCGTGATCATCGGCGGGGCCTTTACGGGGGTTGTGAACTCGCTGGTGAACGACGTGTTTATGCCCCTGCTGGGGCTGCTGACCGGCGGGGTGAACTTTGCCGCTTTGGCGGTACAGATAGGCCAGGGGGAAGAAGATGTGCTGCGGTACGGCGGTTTTTTGGCGGCGGTACTGAACTTTTTGCTGATTGCGCTGGTGCTTTTCCTGCTGGTTAAGGCGATGAACCGCCTGCGCCGCAAAAAGGAAACGCCGGCCCCCGCGCCGGCTCCCCGGCTTTGCCCTTACTGCAAAACGGAGATAGACCCCCAGGCCAGCCGCTGCCCCCATTGCACCTCCCGGCTGGGGGAAGGGGAAGAGGGGCGAAAAATTGACGGTTGAACTTGCCGCCTGATTGTGCTACTATATACGTTAGCCTGGGAAATGCCTGGGTTAAAAAATATTTTGGGTATGGGAAGTTATTAAAATGAAAATCGTGATTGTGGGCGACGGGAAAGTGGGTTGGGCGCTGACCGTACAACTGGCCAAAGAGGGCCATGATGTGGTGGTCATCGACAGCAATAAGCTGGTGCTGGAGGAGGCCCAACAGGCTTTGGACATTAGTGTGGTGCATGGCAACGGGGCGACCATACGCACCCAGAACCAGGCCAATGTGGGGCAGAGCGACCTATTGATTGCCGCCACTTCGGCGGACGAAACCAACTTGCTGTGCTGTATTACGGCCCATAAGCTGGGCTGCGCCCACACCATCGCCCGGGTGCGCAACCCGGAGTACTTTAGCCAGCTTTATGACTGGAAGGACGAGCTGGGCCTTTCCATGATGATCAACCCGGAGATGGCCACGGCCAGCGAGATTTTCCGGCTGTTGCAGTACCCCTCCTTCCTGCGGCGGGACTCTTTTGCCAAAGGGCGGGTGGAGATTGTGGAAATAGAACTGGCGGCGGACAGCTTTTTGGACGGGTGCCGGCTGATGGACTTTGACAAAAAAGTTAAGGTCAAGGTACTGGTCTGCGCGGTGCAGCGGGGGGCCGAGGTGTTTATCCCGGACGGCAGTTTCCAACTGCGGGGGGGCGACCGGCTGCACGTGACCGCCCCCAGCGGCAACCTGACCAAGCTGATACGCAACCTGGGGTTGAGCCAGCGGAAGATACGGGACGTGCTGATTGTGGGAGGAAGCCGTATTGCCCTGTACCTGGCGGTGGAACTGCTGAAGGCGGGGGTAGGCGTGAAACTGATCGAGATCAACCCGGACCGCTGCCAGGAACTTTCGGACGCGCTGCCGAAGGCGACCATTATCAACGCCGACGGCTCTGACCGGCATATACTGGACACCGAAGGGCTGGGCCAGACCGACGCGGTGGTGACGCTGACCGACTTTGACGAGGAGAACCTGATTATCTCCATGTACGCCAACTTTTTGGGCACCTATAAGGTGATCACCAAGATCAACCGCACGGAATTCAATGAAGTGCTGACGGACAAGGGCATCGACTGTGCCGTGAGCCCCAAAGACCTGTGTACCAGCGACATAATGCGCTATGTGCGGGCAATGGGCAACCGCAAAGGCGGTTCGGTGACGACTTTGCACCGGATTGTGGAGGACCGGGTGGACGCGCTGGAGTTCCAGGTGGGCAAGGGCCTGTGGTACCTGGGCCAGCCGCTGATGAAACTGCGGCTGAAACAGGGCACCCTGCTGGCCTGCATCAACCGCCGGGGGCGTACCATTATCCCCGGTGGCAGCGATACCATTGAGGCGGGGGATTCGGTGATTGTGGTGGCTGCGGCCGACCGGGCGATCCAGGACCTCAGCGACGTTTTTAAGGATTGACCCGGAAAGGCGGCGGAGTATGAACCATAGGATGATTTTGCGTCTGATCTGCTATATCCTGCGGGTGGAGGCGGTGTGCCTGCTGCCCTCGCTGGGGATCTCGCTGTTTCAGGGGGAAACCGGGGCGGTGTGGGGCACGGCGCTGGCGGCCGGGCTGGCGGTGGTGCTGAGCCTGAGCACATACCTGTTTGCGCCCAGGGACAAGCAGATTGGCGCACGGGAAGGGTTTATCAGCGTGGCTCTGTGCTGGGTGGCGGTTTCGCTGGTGGGGGCGCTGCCCTTTTTCCTCAGCGGGGCGGTGCCGAACTATATTGACTGCCTGTTTGAAACGGTTTCCGGCTTTACCACCACCGGGGCCAGCATATTGACGGACATTGAGGCCCTACCTATGGGGCTGCTGTACTGGCGCAGCTTTACCCACTGGCTGGGGGGCATGGGGGTGCTGGTGTTTTTGCTGGCGGTGATCCCCATGGGCAAGGGGAAGAACTCCCTGCTGCACGTAATGCGCGCGGAAAGCCCCGGCCCGCAGGTGGACAAGCTGGTGCCCAAGCTGCAGGACAGCGCAAAGATTCTGTACTCCATTTATATTGGGCTGACGCTGGTGCAGATTGTGCTGCTGCTGGTGGGGGGAATGCCCCTTTTTGACAGCGTGACCACGGCCTTTGGTACGGCGGGTACCGGCGGCTTTGCCATTAAGGGTGACAGCCTGATGGGGTATAGCCACTACCTGCAAGGGGTTTGTACGGTATTTATGGCGTTGTTTGGGGTGAACTTTAGTATATTCTACCTGCTTTTGCTGCGGCAGTTTATGAAAGTGCTGAAAAACCAGGAACTGCTGCTGTACCTGGGGCTGTTGGTGGGCAGCATTTTGCTAATTGCCTGGGACATTTTGCCCCTGTACCGGCAGGCCGGGGAGGCGCTGCACCAGGCGGCTTTCCAGGTGTCGTCCATCATGACCACCACGGGCTTTGCCACGGCGGACTTTAACCAGTGGCCGGCGCTCTCCAAGACCCTGCTGGTGCTGCTGATGTTTGTGGGGGCCTGCGCGGGCTCTACCGGCGGCGGCATGAAGGTGGCCCGGATTTTGCTGCTGGCAAAGGCGGGCCGGCGCAGCGTGAAACGGATGATACGGCCCCGGTCGGTATCGAAGGTGCATATGGACGGGCAGGCAGTGGGGGACGAGGTCATACAGAACACATACAGTTACCTGGCAGTGTATGCGGCTATCCTGTCGGTGTCCATCCTGCTGGTGGCTATTGACGAGTTCTCTTTGGAAACCAACGCTACGGCGGTGATTGCCTGCCTGAACAATATTGGCCCCGGGCTGGATGTGGTGGGGCCTATGGGGAACTACGCCTCTTTTTCCGGGCTGAGCAAGCTGGTGCTGTCGTTTGATATGCTGGCTGGGCGGCTGGAGCTGTTCCCCATGCTGATACTCTTTGTACCGATGGCCTGGAAACGCACCTGAGCGGGTGCGGGGAAACTGGATAGACCATGCAAAAAAGCCGCCCGGCGTGGAAACGGGCGGCTTTTTAAGTGGCATCCTTTTTGCAATGGGCACCGGCAGGGCCGGCGGGCACTGGGAAAAGGGTGATTGGTGCTTGGTGCTTGGTGTAGGCTCAAGTGCGTCCTCGTTTCTGGCGCTGGGCCGCGAAAATATTCCGGGTGATCTTTTCCTGGTCCTCCTCTGTGAGGCCTAAGAACTGGCAGCCGTACTCAAACTGCCCGCCTTCTTTTTCTTCGACCCGCAGGACCTGGCAGAAGATGACGGACTCCGGCGCTTCGGCCAGCAGGCGGGCTTTCAGCAGCAGTTTGTCCCCTAGGCTGAAGGCTTCCTGGGTGCGGACACCGGCACCGCCTACGCTGATGTTTAGCAGCTTGCAGGGGGTGTCGCCTGCCGAGAACTTGCCAAACGCGGTTAGGGTAGCGTCCAGGTTGGTAGACAGCCGGAAAAAGGCCCGGGCGTTTTTGATCTCATCCACCGTAAGGCCAGTGGCCTGCCAGAGGTTTTCCCCTGCGGGCATGGCAAAGCCTTGCAGGTAAACGGCTTTTTTCTCGTAGTCGCTGTATCCCCGTATTTTTACCGGGATGGGTTCCTCCGGCGTGGTTGCGGATTCTGAGCGCAGATGCAGTTGGGCCGTATCGCCCTGCAGGCCGGCCAGCTTGGCGATGAAGAGGAAACCGCCCTCAAAGGTGGTGACCTCTACCCGCATACCGGAATACATCTCCATCTCCGCGGTTTTATCTGTTTGGGCAGGCGCGGCGGATGCCCCGTCCGTCTTTTTTCCAAAGAAGTTAAATAGTTTCACACGTACGCTCCTGTCGTTTTGGTGATAGGCGGGCGGTTACTTCTCCCGCAACTGTTTCATGTTTTCGTTCACCCAGGTAACCCGGTTGCGGCCGGCTTTTTTGGCGTCATACAGCATGGCGTCGGCTGTTTTCAGCACAAAATCAAAGGAGAGGCCGTCTTTTGGGATAACCGTAACGCCCCCGATACTGACCGTGACCCACTGGGCCACCGCGGGGTCATGGGGGATGTGCAGGTCTTCCACAGCCTGCCGGATGTCTTTTAAGTGGGAAAAGGCCTTGTCCGACGAATCGCCCACCAGCAGGGCCACGAACTCTTCGCCGCCGTAACGGGCAAAGAAGTCTGTACTGCGCCGCAGGGCGGAGGATACGGACTTGGCCACGGCCGTGATAACCTTGTCCCCTGCGGGATGGCCGAAGGTGTCGTTATAGACCTTGAAACGGTCGATATCAAACATACATACAGAGAAGGGGATTTGCAGGCGCACAGCCTCTTTCCACTTTTGGGCGCTGTAACTTTCGTACTGCCGCCGGTTGGCGACCCCGGTCAGTTGGTCTGTGCGGGATTGCAACTCTACCTGCTTGCGGTAAGTATACAGCTTGACATGGGTGTTGACCCGGGCTTTGACAATGAGGGGGTTAAAGGGCTTGATGATGTAATCCACAGCCCCTAAAATAAGGCCGGTCTGCTCGTTTTGCACATCGGCCAGGCTGGTGATCAGGATGACCGGGACATTTTGGGTGATGATTTCATCCTGGAGTTTTTTCAGCAGGGTGAAACCGTCCATGCCGGGCATGACCACGTCCAGAAGGATCAGGGAAAAGCAGCCTTTGCTGGCCAAGTCCAGACCCTCTTCCGGCGAGTGGGCCACTGTAATCTCATATTCATCCTCCAGGATGGATTTGAGCTTGGCCGCTTGCAGGATGCTGTCATCTACAATTAAAATTTCTTCCATAACATACACTCCTTGAGAACTGTACAGGCTAACAGATATGTGATATAGTATTCATTTTATTGCTGTGTTGACAGTAGGATGTGCCCTTATATCCGCACACAAGACCAGCCCTGAAGTGGAACAGAACTGGCCCTTGTGTTGGGTTGGGCTATGAAAAAAAGGATAAGTAAATGTTTATTTACAGATGGGAACCTCCGCTACACCGCACCCTTCCTGTGTTTTGCGGGAGGGGCAGGGTCAACCCGGACGTGGGGACCTGCCGGCCCTGTCAAGAGGCGGTTTACTGGAAAAAACTAGCTTGGCCTATGTGCTAAGTATCACAATAATCATACTCCATTTACTTCCAATTAGCAATACCGTTTCCACAAATTCTACGATTTGGTCAGTGCGAAAGTACTGTCCCTTGGATTTCTCGTGGAAATGCATAAAGGGTGGTGGGGCGGCAACGGAGGACGTGGTTTTGCCTGCGGAAAGGCCCGGTTGCGGGCCGGATGGCCGGGCCTTTAAGCGGGGCAGGGACGCCGGGATGGAAGGGGGTATACCGTTGGATGGGGTGGTTGACCGGGGACAGCCTATGCTTGCATTTGACAGGCTTTCATACTATAATAGCCTTATGGACGCGCGAGGACGGATGGAGGTTGACTGATAGGATCCTACTTTTAGGAGGGGCGCTATGTTGATACCCGGCCAGGAAACCAAAGAAAAAAGGCGGCACGGTACGGCCTATGTGCCGTATAGCCTGTATATCTGCCGCATACCGGGGGATTTCCCCAATGTGCCCATGCATTGGCATAGCGAATTTGAACTGGACTATGTGGTGCGCGGCCAGGGGACGTTTACCATTGGCGGCGAGAAGTATCTGGCACAGGAGGGCGATCTGATGTTTTTGCCCCCCAACCGGCTGCACGCGGCCTACCCCTACGAAGGGCCGCTGCAATACCATGCGCTGGTGTTCCACCCTGCCTTACTGGGTGCGGGCCTTAGCGACCGCTGTGCGGTGGAATGCCTGCGGCCTATTGCGGCCGGTACATGGCGGGTGCCGGCGTATATTCCTGCCCAAGCCCCTGACGCCGGCGGCCTGCGGGAAGCGGCGCGGACGGTTTTTGCCTGTGCGCTGGAGCAACTGCCCCAGCCGGATTTGTTGCTGCGGGCCGAATTGCTGCGGCTGGTCTGGCTGCTGTCTATCCGGCCGGAATGTGCCCAGCAGCCTGACCCGGAACAGGACGGTGGCGAGGCTGTGCGGCCCGCGTTGGAGTATATGATGCGCCATTACCGGGAGCCGGTGTCTATCGGCCAACTGGCAAGGGCCGTACACCTAAGCGAAAGCTACTTTATGGGCACCTTTAAGCGGGCGGTGGGCCTTAGCGCCATGGAGTACCTGACCCAGCTACGCGTGAACGCTGCCTGTGAGGCGCTGGCCGCCACAGAACAGCCGATTGCGGAGATTGCGTTTTCGGTGGGGTTTGGGAACCTCTCTAATTTCAACCGGCAGTTTAAAAGGAGCATGGGGTGTACGCCCCGGGCTTTCCGCAGCAAGGCTGGGGGGCAGGGGGATACGGGCGGGCTTAGCGCCGCCTGGAAATAAGGGGGCCAGGATAAAAAGCGGGCTGCCAGTGGCAGTCCGCTTAGCTTGTTGCGGGGCATCCGGCGTCCCCTTCTGTTTTTAAATAACCGCTGAGGCCCACGGACAGGAACTGGAAGATGGTGTCCTCGATTTCCGGGGTGTCCGGCAGCCCGCCCTCTACCACGTACTTGGCGTACATGACCGTGGAGGTCAACACATGGTGCCATAGCAGGTCCTGGTTGATGCGGGTCAACGGCGGGAATACGTTCCGAAAGGCCCGGACCATATCCCCGAAGGCGTCAAAGTAAGCGGCATCCCGGGTCTTGTCATATTGCAGGAAAAAGGCGCTGTCCCGGAAACGGTGGTAAAAGATGGTTTCATCCGGCCGCGCGACCCAAAACCGGAAATAGGGCAGCCATAAGCTGCGCACAGCCTCAATAGGGTCTTTCAGCACGGCCAGGGGGTCAAACTGTAGATGATCGAAAATCGCCGCGGCCTGCTTGTCTACATAGGTGAAACACTCCACCATCAACTGCTCTTTGCTGCTGAAATAGCGGTACAGCGCGCCCGGCGAAAGCCCGGCCAATTCGCTGATGTTCTGGATGCGCGCGCCTTCCAGCCCGTACTGCCGCACGGCTTTCATGGCCGCGTGGATGATCCGGGTTCTAGTATCCTCCATAGGGAACCACTTCTCTACAAATAATGATAGCTGTCTGTATGGCTTGTGGACTAAAATAAACCGTTTTGCAAGAATGTTTTTATTATACCCCGGATAGCGGCGTTTGGCAATGGCGGGGCGGTTTTTCTGGCATTGTGCTGATTGCAGGGGAGGAGAGGGGCGGGGGATTGTAAGATTGTGACAGGCGGAGAAAAAGGTATATGGCAAGAGAACGGATGGGAAAGAAACCCATCCGTTCTTTTTTGCTATAAAATGAAGGGGAAAAGCCTGATAGAGGAGGAAACGGGAATGCAAGGGAAGATATATGGGTACATACGGGTGTCCAGCACAGAACAGAACGCGGACAGGCAACTGATTGCCATGCGCCAACGGGCCGTGCCCCTGGGGAACATCTACGCGGACAAGCGGTCGGGGAAGGATTTTGAGCGGCCGCAGTACAAAAGGCTGGTGAAAAGGCTGCGCCCCGGCGACCTGGTGTATGTGAAGAGCATTGACCGGCTGGGGCGAAACTACCGGGAAATACAGGAACAGTGGCGGGTGCTAACCAAGGAGAAGGAGGTGGATTTGTGCGTGATTGATATGCCGCTGCTGGACACCAGGGTAGCGAAGGACCTGATGGGCACTTTTATTGCCGACCTGGTGTTGCAGATCCTCTCTTTTATGGCGGAGAGCGAGCGGGAGAACATACGGCAGCGGCAGGCAGAGGGCATTGCGGCGGCGAAAGCCAGAGGGGTGCGGTTCGGCAGGCCGGAGCAGGAGTTGCCGGAGGAGTTTGCCGCCTTGTGCAGGGCGTGGCGGGAGAAGAAGATCACCCTGCGGGACGCGGCGGAGGCCTGTGGGCTGGCGAAATCCACCTTTTATGACGCGGCCAACCGGCTGGGGGAAAGGGAACAGAAAAGCCAGTCCGAAAATGTGTAATTATTCGGACTGGCTGGATGTATGTGGTTTTTTTGTCTTACACACAGTATATCGGCGATATTTTGGAAAAGTTAAGCCTAAATTTAAAAAATTCTTTTGTCCGAATATCTACACACATTCGGACGAGAAGGCGGAAAGGGGGGCGCTTGTGGCATCAGGGGCAGAGGGCAAAAGCGTTTTTGCGGCTGAAGAGGGCGCCCAGCCTTTAGAGGAACTGAAGGCGCGGCTTTCTGGGCTGGCGGCGGATATTGTGGCGCAGGTTACGAAAAGCGCCCCGGCGGACAGCTTGGAACTGCTGAGCGGTTTTGTGACGGAACTATTTAAAGAGGCTGCCCAGCAGAGCATACGGGAGGACCGGCGTAAAAAACAGGCGGAGGGCATTGCCAGGGCAAAGGCCAAAGGCGTGCGCTTTGGGCCCAAGCTGAAACCTCTGCCGGAAAATTTTGAGGACGCCCGGCGCTGCTGGCGGGACAGGAAAGTAAACTTGAAAGAGGCCGCCAGGCTGTGCGGGATGCCCGTTACCACCTTTTACGACGCGGTGCGGCGGGTGGAACAGCCAGCAAAGGAGTGCGAACATTAACAGGGAGGGAACCCTATGTTGACATTGCGTTTGAGGTCTGGGGAGTATATAGCCATTGGGGACCAGATAGCTGTGCAGGTGTTCCGGCAGAACGGGAGCAACTTTGAGGTGGCGGTGAAAGCCCCCAGGGAAGTGCCGGTTTGCCGGGGGGAAGTGTACGAGCAGCAGAACCAGCGGCCCGAAGGGCTGCGGGCCCCGGCCGGGCACAGCCCCCGGCAGCGGGAAAAACCGGCCCGCCGGGAGGACGCTGCCCGGCAGATAGACGGGATATTGGAAAAATGGAAGGGCAAAAGCCCGGAACTGGAAGAGGATATAGCGCGCATACGGGCACAGATGGCCCGGATGCGCGGCGAGCGTACGGAGGCTTAGGTTTCTACCGGTCCGCGGCCGGTTGAAATATTATAGCAGGCGCGCCAAAAGCGCGTTGGCTATTGCGCCCGGCAAGCCCGCTTGGCCAGCGGGTGTGTGGGGTGCATCCCCGGCGATGACCGCCGGGAAATTAAAACGCAAAAATAATTTTAAGGAGAAAAAATTATGCGTATCCAACACAACATTATGTCCATGAACGCTTACCGGAACTACAACAACAACGCGTCTGCGTTGAGCAAGAACCTGGAAAAGCTGTCCAGCGGCTACAAGATCAACCGCGCGGGCGACGACGCTGCAGGCCTGGCCATTTCCGAGAAGATGCGCGCCCAGATTAAGGGCCTGGAAGCTGCCCAGAAGAACGTGAAGGACGGCATCAGCCTGGTGAAAACCGCCGAGGGCGCCATGCAGGAAATTCAGGATATGCTGAGCCGCATGAAGTACCTAGCCACCCAGTCCAGCAACGGCACCTATGACGACGACGTGGACCGCAAGGCCTTGCAGGACGAGATTGACCAGTTGAACTCCGAAATCGACCGCATCGCTGATTCCGCTAACTTCAACGGCACTAAGCTGCTGGATGGGTCTTTGTCTGGCAAGGGCGCTACGGGTGCTGCCACGACGGCTACTTCCGATTTGGATCTGGGAGAGATCGAAGCCACTGCGGGCAAATATACACTTACAGCTGCACCTACTGCTGTAACCGTGCCGGCAAACGATGGCGACACAGTTCGTATGAACGTTGGCTTTGACGATGGCACATCCGTTAATATCGAGCTGACTTACAAGCTTGATTCCAAGAATAATGCAACACTGGTCGATGCAAATGGGAAGGTTTGGGGCGAAGTTGCAGCAAAAACGGGTGGCACTGCCGATACAGTGACTGCTACCCACCTTGGCAAGGCGTTTACTGCGGCCCTGAAGGATAAGATTGGCGATACCTATAAAGTTTCTGAGGGAGCTAACGGGGACATTGTTCTGGAAGCGCGCGAAAAGGGTGCAGGTGTACCCGCTGCTAAATCTCTCAGCTACGAGAGTACTGTAAACGGTGTAGTTACAAGCAAGGAAGCGGCTGTTACTGAGAACACAAAGGGTGCGGATGCTTATAACTATCTTGACTTGACAAAGGTTACCCTCTTTAATGGTACCAATGCAGATAAGGCTGTCTTTACGGTTAACGGTCAGAAGTTTGCGATCGGCGTTATTGATAAGGACGCGTCTAAGTTGGATAAGGATGTAACCTACATCGGTATCACTACAGGTACAGCGGACGCTACAGATATCACCCAGATTGCTAAAGAGATAGCCCAAAAGACTGGCTTGACCGTGGAAGATAAGGCAGCTTGGGATCATGATGGCGATACCTCTACTGCTGCTATTAATGCAATCGCCTTTAAGCCTGGCACTGGCGTTGCCAGCAAAGGGGGGCTGCAACTCCAGATCGGTGATACCAGTGACACCTATAACCAACTAAAAGTTATCGTTGGCGACCTGCACGCTAAGGCAATCGGTGTGGGCGATGTGGACATCAGTTCTATCGGTGGCGCAACTGCGGCAATCGACAAAATTAAGAATGCCATTAATAAGGTTTCCGGTATCCGCGGTACCCTGGGCGCTACCCAGAACCGTTTGGAGCACACCCAGAACAACCTGAGCGTGATGACCGAGAACATTCAGGATGCCGAGAGCACCATCCGTGACACCGACGTGGCCGACGAGATGATGGCTTACACCAAGAACAACATCCTGATCCAGAGCGCACAGGCCATGCTGGCCCAGGCGAACTCTGTACCCCAGGGCGTGCTGCAACTGTTGCAGTAAGCTTTGCGGCAAGTGGAGTATGTAAGTTTTCATGAAGAGTGAGAAACCCAGGACGGGCCTACTTTTCAACATGAAAAAATATGGAAAACTCCGGGAAACGGCTTAAATACTAGGTTTTTTCGCGTAAAACTGCTTGAATGGAAGTGAAAATTTTGCAATCTCGCAAAATGGGATTGCAAAATTTTTTTGCCCGTTTGCGGCCCCAAAGTGGCCTGTGCGGCGTAAAGCTGCCAACCGTTCAAATTTGCCCTTTAGGAGCGTTTAAGGACGCACAAGAAATCTTTTAAGAAACCGCACAAACCCAGCATTGGCGCGGTTTAAGCGGCTTTTAAGAAAATAACAGCAGCCCTTTAAGCGAACGCATACAAACGCCGCTTAAAGGGCTTGTTTTTTTGCTTTTAAGGGCCTGTCCCCCGCAACACCCCCCGCAAGTAGCCGCCAGGGGGGCGCAACTGCCGAAAAGCCCAATAAAATCAAGGGATTGCGGCTATTTGTGTTTTTCCGAAAGCGAGGGTATACTTCCGGGCTACTTGCACCCCCTCCCTTCTTTTTGAAAGAAAAGTTAGGTTCCTTAAACGGTTCTGGAGAGGGCCAAAAAGGTACACCAAAAAGCGGTTAAAATTCCCGAAAAGTGGGATTCTGTCCCAAAACGCTCACAAGCCAAAAAGTTTGTGATATCTTTTATTTACTTGGTACAAATGTAGTTATTCGGGGATAAAAAAGCCTTTTGAAGCGCTCCAGCATAGCTTTCCATAGCAGCGTCCCTCGCCTGCTGGGGCCGTGTAGACGGATCAATATCCCCCTCAGCATCAAAGCAGACGTCTATACAGCGAGTGGTGGCCGCAAAGACGGCCTGGATCAGTTCCATAGCGACAGCCCGCTGGCTGGTGTCTTTTATGTTTAGAATATGGCCCAACTCCACCAATATATCAAAAGTTTCTTTCTGCTCCTGGGCGGTGCGCTTTTTTAACAGTTCATTTAGCCCAGCAAGCTGCTGGGGCAAGCTTTCCCGCACAGCTTCCATAATTTCAGCGTCCTCCCATGCGGCAGGCCGAGCGCGATCCGCGCTTTCGCCGCGCAGGTATGCCCCACTAACCTGGAAATAGTTTTCAAGCATAGTAAGGGCCTTTGAGTTTGGCTCTCGCCGACCGTTTTCATAACTAGAGATGCTATGAACAGATAGGCCAGTTGCATCCGCAAGTGCCTGCCTGCTAAGTTGTTGCGATTCACGCAGAGTTTTCAATCTTTCCGCAAAGGCCATAGAGAAACCCACCTTTTCTTTTTTCTATTGATTATATCAGAAAACTAGTACAGATGTACAGAGAAATTTTAAAAACCCCTTGACTTGTACTTGCGTACATGGTATAATCATATGCGTACAGTAGTACACGAAAGGAGAGGCGTATATGTTTCTTGTTACCAACGTGCAGGAGTTGAAGCGGCGGCGAGAAGCTGCTGGCCTTAGTATGAAAGCCCTGTCAAAAAATGCTGGGCTGCCTGGTAATGCAGTCCTCAGAATCGAACGGGGAGAAACAAAGCGGATCAGCCACCTGCGGGCTAGGGAGATTGCCAGAGCCTTGGATTGTAGGGTGGAGGAAATTTTTACAGATGCAAAAGGAGCATAAGCCGAAACTGCCCCATAAGGGCAGTCCGCAGGGGATGACCGCCCTGCGCTGACGATGGCAGGTCACGAAAGACGGTGAAATAGTGAATCCTGTGTTAAGTGTTAAAGAGCTGGCTGACCTTAAGGGGTGCAGTCCGCAATGGATACGCAAGCTGGCTGGAGAGCAAAAGCTACAGGGCCAGAAGCGCCTAAACGCCGATGGCTCCCCGGAGTGGGTGTTCCCCCTCAAAAGCCTGGAACCCCACCTGCAGCTTAGATACTACAAGAATAAAGCCGCAGAAATGCCGGGGCTGGCTGAGTTTACCGAGGCCCTGCAAAAGCAAGGCAAGCCCTTTGACCATTACAGCGAGGACGAACGCCGGGAAATCATTTTCTGGCAGCAGATCCTGGAGGAGTGGCAATATTTTCGCAGCAGACCCGGTGCGGACTTAGAAACCCTGGATGACCGCTTTGTGGAGTATTGCAAGATACAGCACCCCGATATCAGTATATCAGCGAAAACGCTTTACCGCAAGTGGAAGTTTCTAAAGGACAACAACCTGGATGGACTCATTGACAAGCGTGGCAAGGGCCGCAAGGGTAAAAGCAAGATCACCGAGGAAATGTGGCAGACCTTTCTAAGCTACTACCTGGACGAAGCCCAGCACCCCATCCAAAAGTGCTATGAATATACCCGGCTCTACTTCCAGGACACGGCCCCGGAGCTGGTGGCGGATATCCCCACCTATTCCACATTCTGGCGCAGGGTGCAGAACGATATACCCGAACCCATGGAAGTGTTGGGCCGCCAAGGTCAAAAGGCTTTCCGCGACCGCTGCGCCCCCTACATACACCGTCTATATGAGGAAATGGCCAGCAATGAGTGGTGGGTGGCGGACAACCACACCTTTGACGTTATCACTCAGGGCGAGAACGGCCAGCTCCATCGTCTGTACCTTACGGCCTTCTTTGACGCCAGGAGCGGGATATATACTGGGAGCCACGTCACCACGGCCCCCAGCAGCCAGTCCACCCTGGTGGCGCTGCGCAAGGGCATCTTGAAATACGGCATCCCGGAGAATATTTACGTTGACAATGGCCGCGAGTTCCTGACCCATGACATAGGCGGCCTGGGCCACCGAAAGAAGAAACCCAAAAACGGCGAGGAGCGCTTTGAGGTACCCCCGGTATTTGAGCGGCTGGGCATAAATATGACAAACGCCTTAGTCCGCAACGCCAAGGCGAAAATCATTGAGCGGCGCTTTAGGGACATAAAAGACCACCTTTCCCGCCTGTTCGAGACCTACACGGGCGGCAACGTGGTGGAGAAGCCGGAAAAGCTCAAGGGTGTGCTGAAAAACGGGGAGATACCCCTGGACGCCACCTTTACCGACACGGTGGAGACCCTGCTGGACTGGTATTTCAACCAGCAGCCCTATGGCGGCGAGGTGGCCGCAGACCATGGCAAGCCCCGCCAGCAGGTCTACAATGAGAACCTGCACACCAAGCGGGTGGCCGGGGCCGAGGACTTGAACCTCATGCTCATGCGCAGCGCCAGGGTGCAGACAGTTGGCAGGCGCGGGGTGCATCTGGATATTGCAGGCCAGCGGCTGGACTATTGGAACGATGATTTCACCTTTAACTACATGGGCAAAAAAGTGTACTTCCGCTATGACCCGGACGATTTAAGCGCCGTGCGGGTGTATGACCTGGAAGACCGCTTTATTATGACGGTGCCGGTGGATAACACAGCGGTGCTCACCTATGGGGCCAGCAAGGAGGATGTTAAGGCCGCCATGGGCAAGGTACGGCGGCTGGAGCGCATTACCAAGGAGGCGCTGGAGGCCAGCGCGGTGCAGGCTTTTGGCAAGCGCACGGCCCTGGAGCTGGTTCTGGAGCAGGCCCATGAGAACAAAATGGCCCGGATTATCCCGGAACCCCAGCCCAAGGTGCTGGAGCTGCAAAGGCCCAACGAGGAGCCGCTGCTTAAGGCGGTGGGCGGGCCTGACCTGGATGTTATGAATAGAAACGCCATGAAACGAAATGGAGGAATCAGCGATGAGTAAGGTTTACAACAGCGCATTGCAGGCAAGGGTGGAGCAGTTTTTGCAGGACA
Organism: Acutalibacter caecimuris; assembly: GCF_034335085.1. NCBI lineage: Bacteria > Bacillati > Bacillota > Clostridia > Eubacteriales > Acutalibacteraceae > Acutalibacter > Acutalibacter caecimuris. Next base: position 105,563 of record NZ_JAWXXJ010000013.1, read on the forward strand.
GGCAGATCAGCCAGGCCAAGGCCGCGCCCCTTATGGGTATCAGCCAGACGGCCCTTTCCCAGTACCGCCGCAGTATGTACGACAACGGCGATATTTCAGCCCTGGAAAGCAAGCTGGAGGAATTCTTCAAGGCCCAGGATGAACAGGCCGCCAGCACCGAAAAGGCCCTGCCCTATAAGCCCATCCAGGACTATATCCCCACCTCCATTTCCGAGGACGTGTACAAGCTGATCCGTTACTGCCAGCTGGAAAAGGGCATGGTCATTATCCACGGGGACGCAGGCATCGGCAAGACCAAGGGCGCGGAAAAGTTCGTAAGGGACAACCCCACCAGCAGCGTGTACATACAGGCCACCCCCAGCATCGGCACCCTGGGCAACCTTTTGAAGATGCTGGCGCGGGCCTTGCGGGTGCCGGAAAGCCGCAGCAAGCTGGAGCTGGCCCTTTCCATCCGGGAGAAGTTGGAGGGCACAAACCGGGTGATCATTATTGACGAGGCCCAGCACCTGCAGCTGCGGGCGCTGGAGGAGATACGTACATGGACAGACCCCAACCCCATCACCGGGCAGCAGGGCGTGGGCATCGCGCTGATCGGCAACACCGAGACCTATACCCGCATGGTGGGCAAGCAGGAGGCCCGGTTTGCCCAGCTATTCTCCCGGATACGCATGAACCGCTTTTACAGCACCCATAAGGTCACAGCCGAGGACGTAAAAGCCCTTTTCCCAAAACTGTCCGAGGCTGGCCAGAAAAAGGAGGCCAGCTTCCTGCATGGTATCTGTCAAAGCAAGTGGGGCGTCCGGGGGGCGGTGAACGTCTATAACAATGCTGTAAACAACGAGGACATTTCCTATACGGGGCTTTATAACATGGCCCGCAACATGGGCATAGGCGTGGTATAAGGAGGGGTTTATGATTTTTAAGAAGGTTTTACCGCTGGTTTTGGCGGCGTTGGCAGGGCTTTTGAGTGGTATGTATATCCGGCTGGGGTTTGAGATCGTGAAGGGCCGACCGTTTTCCCCAGGCGGAGAGGCGTTGTTTCTTCCCTTGGTGGGGTTGCTGCTTTACCTGGGATACAACATAGGCAAGGCGGCAGCCACCCAGCGGGCCGCAGACGCCGCCTATAAGGCCGGATACCGGGACGGCTACCAGCAGGGATGCGTGGGCAGCCGCAAGGTTGAGGCAGGCCCTGCAGAACCTGCCAGGGCCTCCAATGAATAATCAAGGGGCTGTAAGCCCCGCCTTAATGCAGCTGCCTGTTGAGGCAACGGTCGCAAGCCCGTGTAAATGCAGAGCGAGGAAACGGAAAGGGTTGTGGGAATGGATCTGGAACATACAGCCATCATGCGCCTGCAGGAGGCGGCAAAGCTCAGCGAGTTCTATTACCAAAAGCCCCTGCTGCTGACCTACTCTGGCGGTAAAGACAGCGAGGTGTGCCTTGAGCTTTGCAGGCGGGCCGGGGTGCCATTTGAGGTTATTCATAATCATACTACGGCTGACGCTCCGGAAACCGTGTACCATGTGCGCAAGGTGTTTCGCAAGCTGGAGCTGGAGGGTGTTAAGTGTGAAATACTGCACCCCTTATACAAAGGCCATCTCACCTCCATGTGGGCCTTAATCATTAAGGAAATGTATCCTCCTACCAGAAAGGTTAGGTATTGTTGCCGTTATCTTAAAGAGCGAACCATATCTCGCTGCTGCGCCGTGTTAGGAGTAAGAAGAAGCGAAAGCCCAAAACGGGCGGCATCCGGTGTAGCAGAAAAGCGCAGCAGCCGTAAGTAAGACCGACAAACATTTGATTTTGACAATGGAGATAAGCGGATTATTGCATCATGCCTCATGAAAGCCACAATAAAAATCCATCCCATTGTGGAGTGGACAGACCGGGACGGCATTTTGGGTGTGGTGCAAAACGTCTGGAACGCCATCCAGCCCATTATCTCCTCTGTGGCGGACGCCCTTTCCTGGGTATCCAGCAAGGTGAGCGGGCTGTTTGGGGGCATATTC